>NZ_CBCSDH010000019.1:0-41712 GCF_965138825.1 Avibacterium endocarditidis | reverse complement strand
TTGCAGTAACTTCTGCGATAAAAAACTCCAGCAGTTTTTTCTGTATGGATTTCTTTAATTTACAATGTGTTATCTTCATTTTTGTAGTATAGCATTGTTGCTAATCTACTACAGCCCCTTTTTTTAACTAATTAATGCTTTTTTACTTTACATAAAATTTACAATTAATTACGTTATATTGCCTAGTAATGTGCTGATTCCATGTTATTATCCACGACTTGAATTTTGGATGTATTTATTTTTTAAATGGATGTTTTTTGCAACTCAAAATAGGTATTATATATTATGAATAAAATATTTCGTATTATTTGGAATTACGCTGAACAAAATTGGATAGTAGCTTCAGAATTAGCATCTCGGCAAGGTAAATCAAGCACTTTTGTTGATTTCTCGCTACAACCTCTACGAACTGTAAAAAACTTTTTCTTTAATTTAATCTCGTTAAGTGTATTAACAAGTTTTCCTTTAATAGCAAATGCTTATGTAGCTATTAGTAATACATCAAATGGTTCTGTGAGTATATCCAATAGTGCAGCGTCTGATCAAGTGGGAGATACGGCATTAGATTACAAGAACCCTGGCAATTTGAGTTATTTAGATCCTACAAGAGCTAATGATAATGGCTTATATTCAGGCTTGTTGCCAGCGGCTCACGGTATTGCGATTGGTACAGGTGCCAATGCGATGGCAACAGCACAGAGTAATTATGTACCTGGCGAATCTTCAGGAGTTGCAATAGGGGATTATTCAAAAGCATCTGGCGCATTGAGTTTTGCGTTAGGGCCTTATGCTATTGGTAGTCATACAGGTGCAACTGCAATTGGTACTGCTTCTCGTGCTTCAGGTTTCAATTCTCTTGCGATGATGCGCCAATCTTCTGCAACCAATGATTATGCAATGGCAATTGGTAACGTATCCTGGGCTTCGGGTAAAGGTAGCTTGGCAATAGGACAATCTTCTCAAGCTGCGGGACATCGAGCAATTGCAATTGGTAGTGCTGATGTTGTTGGAGGAGTAGATGAAGGTGGAGCTCGCATAACTAATTATGACGCATCAACTAACACTCAGGCATTAGGTGAGCGTTCTATTGCCTTTGGAGCTAGTGCTCGTACGACAAAGAGCGCCGAAAACTCTATCGCGATTGGCTCAGAAGCACTGGTGACGGCTACAAATGCAACTGCTGTAGGTATTAATGCCCAAGCAATGGCAAATAATGCAATTTCTATTGGTAATAGTAACGTGGTTGGAGGCTCAAACTCTGGCGCAATTGGTATTTCAACAACTATTACAGGTTCTGGTACCCATAGTATGGGTAATGAAAACGGTACTATTTCTGTAGATAACTCAGGGGTGTTTGGTAATAATAATACACTTACAGCTCAAGCAACAGCGAGCCGAGTTGTTGGTAATCACAACTATGTAAATGGGCAAGAATCTTTTGTTCTTGGAAATGACGTCAAAGTGCAAAAAGATAAAGCAGGAACAAGTGCAAGAGTAATAGGTATTGGTAGTAATGTTACGGTAAATGACAATGATTCTATTGCAATTGGTACAGGAACTTATACCGAGGGCAATTTTGTTACCGCAATGGGTAATAAAGCAAATGCAAGTGGAGATCAGGCTCTCGCGATTGGTTCAAATACAGTGGCTAGAGAATCATCTACTGCTTTAGGGCAGCAAGCCCAAGCTACAGGTAATACAACATTAGCCGTTGGTGCTGTAGCTAAAGCTGAAGGTAATAACTCAATGGCTGTGGGGCAATATAGCCAAGCTGTAGGTGCTTCTAGCACAGCGGTGGGGCCTGGGGCTATTGCGTCAGAAAATAATGCTGTTGCATTAGGTTATTCCGCTACTGCTGCGAAAAGTGGGGCGTTAGCATTGGGTTATGCCGCAAATGCAAGCTTAGCTGGCTCAGTGGCATTAGGTGAAAACAGTGTAACAGGTAGAGCGGTTAAAACAGCAAGTGCAACGGTAAATGGCATTACTTATTCTGGTTTTGCTGGCTCAAATATTGGAACTAGCCGCGTGGTTTCTGTCGGTATTGCAGATACAGCTGCTACTGATACAACCCTAGCTATAAAAAATCAACAACGCCAAATTCAAAATGTGGCAGCAGGGCGTATTAATCCCGCTTCTACCGATGCGATCAATGGTTCGCAACTTTATATGGTGGCAAACACCCTTGGCAATGTGGCAAACACTACTACAAATATTTTAGGTGGCAATGCGACATTAGATCCAAATACTGGCAATATTACAATGACGGATATTGGTGGCACAGGTCAAAACACTATTAATGACGCAATTAAAGTAGCAAAAACACGTTATTACAGTGTAAACGACGGTGGTAAGCAAAGTGCAAACTACAATAACGATGGAGCGAAAAGTGAAGGCGCACTTGCTGCGGGTGTAAGAGCCAACGCTATAGGGGCTGATGATGTTGCTATAGGTAGCAATGCTCTTGCTGATTCTAGTAATGTAGATGAACCAGCAGCTGTTGCTGTAGGTCATAACGCAAAAGCAACCGCTGCTGGGGCTGTTGCAGTGGGTGATTCTGCAGAAGCTCTGAGTACTAATGTAGTTTCTATGGGATATTCTGCAGGGCTTGGTAGCAATGCTGAAAATAGCATTTGGATTGGTACAAATTCAGGAAATTCTGCGACAGGATACTCAAATATTGGGATTGGCGATGGTGCAGGCATCGGAATTGGTGAAACAAATCCAGACTCTAACCATAATGTCGCAATGGGTATTTATGCTGGCGGTGGACTGAATGGTTCAAATAACCTTTCTTTAGGCATCTCAGCAGGTAATGCTTTAAATGGTAATGATAATGTTACATTAGGTAATGCCGCTGGCGCAAACCTAAATGGGAACAATAATATCGCAATTGGTCGTCAAGCAGGTACCGCTGTTGTTGTAAATAGCGATCCTAATAACCCAATATTTGAATCAGGTGATTCTGATACGCGTGAAGTAAACGATTCAATTAGTTTAGGAAATAATGCACAAGCCTTAAAAGATAACGCTATTGCTGTTGGGTTAAATGCCCAAGCGAAAAATGAGAATGATGTTGCACTAGGAGCAGGCGCAATTACCGAAACTGCGGTTCCAACAACACAAGCAACAGTAAATAAGATTACCTACAATGGCTTTGTAGGAACCTCACCAATTGCAACATTAAGTGTTGGTTCCGCTGGTAAAGAACGTACTATCACGAATGTTGCGGCAGGACGTATTAACAAAGATTCAACTGATGCAATTAATGGTTCGCAACTTTATGTTGTTGCAGATAAATTAAGTAATGCTGTAAATAATATTACTAATGCAACTAACGGTGGGTTTATTCTAACAGATGATAGTAAAACTGAAGTTAAGCAAGACTTAGGTAAATCTATTCAACTGAAAGGCGAGAAAGGAATTACGGTTACTACAAATGCAGCAGATAAGCAACTTAAAATTGCCCTTGGTAATGAAATTACTGTTGGAAACCCAGAAGATCCATCAAATCCAGCTGCTCAGAAAGAAGCTGGCACAATTAATGTGGTTGGAAAAGATGGTAAGAATGGCGTATCCATTAAAGGCAATACAGGCAATGACGGTAAACCAGGTATCAGTATTGCCGGTAAAGATGGTGCAGATGGCGTAACCTTAACGACAAAAACAGATGGTAAGCCAGGCGTTGATGGCAAAGATGGTCCAACGAAACCTCGTTTAGAAGTGAATAATGAGCAAGTGGCAACCTTAAATGACGGCGTGAAATATGCTGGCGATATAGGAAACGCTGCAATCAAATTAAACCAAACTGCTACCATTGTTGGTGGTGTTAAAGATAAAAGTAATCTGACTGACAATAATATCGGTATTGTTGCTGAACAAGATGGCGATAATGCAAAACTAACTGTGAAATTAGCTAAAAATCTTAACTTAGGTCCTGATGGTAGTGTAACTATGGGAGATACTAAAATTAGCAATGCAGATGGTATTACGATTTCCAATAGCAATGGCGGTTCTCCAGTGAAACTAAACAAAGATGGTTTAGATAATGGAGGTAACAAAATTACCAATCTTGCTGATGGCGATATTAACCCGAATAGCAAAGATGCAGTAAATGGTGGTCAGCTCTACACTGTTCAGCAAGCAGCTAAGGCAGCGAAAACAGAAGTAAAAGAAGGCGATAATATCGTTGTTACTTCAGATGTTGGCAGCGATGGTCAGACTATTTACACCGTATCCACCGCAAAAGATGTAAAATTTGATAATGCGAAGATCGGAGATAACGTGAGCATTAACAATGATGGCATTAATGCGGGAAATACCAAGGTGACAGGTGTGAACGCAGGCGATGTCAATAAAGACAGTTCAGATGCTGTAAATGGTAGCCAGCTTTATAACACTGCGGAAAGTGTAGCAAACGCCTTGGGTGGTAATTCAACAGTAAATCCAGATGGTACAGTAAGTAAGCCTACTTATAAGGTTACTGATTTAACAGATGGAACTGGCAATACGAAAGAGGTTCATTCTGTAGGTGATGCAATTGAAGCGTTAGATAAAGCTGTAACAACACCGTTAACATTCTCAGGGGACAATACATCGAAAGACTTTAAACGTAAACTTGGTAGTAAAGTGAACGTAAGAGGTGGTGCAGATGAAAGTAAACTGACAGAGAAGAATATTGGCGTTGTTTCAGATGGTTCAGACACCTTAACAGTCAAGTTATCAAAAGACATTGATCTTGGTTCAGATGGTAGCGTAACAATGGGTGATACCAAAATTAACAATGCAGATGGTATTACAATTTCCAATAGCAATGGTGATTCTCCAGTGAAACTAAGCAAAGATGGCTTAGATAATGGCGGTAACAAAATTACCAATGTTGCTGATGGTAATATTAGCCCGAATAGCAAAGATGCAGTAAATGGTAGTCAGCTTTACACTGTTCAACAAGCAGCGAAAGCGGCGAAAACAGAGGTTAAAGCAGGTGAAAATATCACGGTAACTCCAGAAGTTGGTAGCAATGATCAGACTATTTACACTGTATCTACCGCAAAAGATGTGAAATTTGATAGTGCGAAGATCGGAAATAACGTTAGCATTAACAATGATGGCATTAATGCGGGAAATACCAAGGTTACAGGTGTGAAAGCAGGTGATGTAAATGCAGACAGCACTGATGCAGTGAACGGTAGTCAATTACACGAAACTAACCAAAACGTAGCGAAAAATGCTGCGAACATTGCAAACAACACTGCAGCGATCAACAAAGGCTTGAACTTTACTGCAGATGACAGCAAAACACTTAACCGTCAATTAGGTGATACAGTCGCTGTTAATGGTGATGAAGTAACATTACCACCTCAGTTACTTCATCTGGCGTTAAAGTTGCGTTGAATAAAAACCTTAAAGTTGATAGCGTAGCTACCGGTAACACCGTTGTGAATAACGATGGCGTAACTATTGGTACGGGTGATAAAGCAGTGAGCTTAACGCAAAATGGCTTAAACAACGGCGGTAATAGAATTACTAATGTTGCACCGGGCAAAGATCCAACAGATGCAGTGAACGTTGCACAGCTTAGCAATGTTGCAAATCACCTTGACAACAAAGTGAATAAAGTTGCTGGCGATATGAAACGTATGGACAAAAAACTCCGTGCAGGTATCGCTGGTGCAGCGGCATTGGGGATGTTGGCACAACCAACTAGACCGGGTAAATCAATGGTTTCTGTTGGTGGTACAACTTACCGCAACGAATCAGCGGTTGCATTAGGTGTTTCTCGTGTGTCTGACAATGAGAAATGGGTGATTAAAGTTGGTGCATCGGCAAATACTCGCAACAATTACATTGTGGGTGGTTCTGTCGGCTATCAATGGTAATTGCTAAAAAATACCACCGCACTTTGATTTTACTTAATTTCTAAAGCGCGGTTGGATTTTTCAAAATTTTAAGCCCTGCATATTGCGGGGCTTATTTTTTTATCATTTGACTCCAAATGATAGATGCGATTTTCTTTCCTTTGTTAGCTCTTATCGCTACTGATTTTCCTTATCCTAAATTTGTATTGTGATCATCACATAAACCTTACGCAACACTGGGATAATTCCCTATTATCCAGTATAATGACCGCATTTCTTTAACTTATGAAAACAGAACACTTATGGATACAAAATTTAACGTAAAAACTTTCCAAGGAATGATCCTTGCCTTACAGGCTTATTGGGCAGAGCAAGGCTGTACCATTGTGCAACCTTTTGATATGGAAGTGGGGGCAGGCACGTCCCACCCAATGACCGCATTGCGTGCGATTGGGCCAGAGCCGATGGCGTTCGCCTATGTGCAACCTTCACGCCGTCCAACTGATGGGCGTTATGGCGAAAACCCAAACCGCTTGCAGCATTATTATCAATTCCAAGTGGTGATCAAACCTTCCCCAGACAACATTCAAGAGCTTTATCTTGGCTCATTAAAAATGCTCGGCTTCGACCCCACACAACACGATATTCGTTTTGTGGAAGACAACTGGGAAAACCCAACTCTTGGCGCGTGGGGCTTAGGCTGGGAAGTGTGGCTAAATGGTATGGAAGTGACCCAATTTACCTATTTCCAACAAGTGGGCGGCTTAGAATGTAAACCAGTTACGGGTGAAGTCACCTACGGTTTAGAACGCTTGGCGATGTATATTCAAGGCGTGGATAGCGTGTATGACTTAGTTTGGTCAGACGGCCCACTCGGCAAAACCACCTACGGAGACGTGTTCCACCAAAACGAAGTAGAGCAATCCACGTACAACTTTGAATACGCTGATATTGATTTCTTATTCAAAGCCTTTGAGCAATATGAAAAAGAAGCACAAGAGCTATTAGCCCTAGAAAAACCATTGCCATTGCCTGCCTACGAACGCATTTTAAAAGCCGCACACAGCTTTAACTTGCTCGATGCACGCAAAGCCATCTCCGTAACCGAACGCCAACGCTACATTCTGCGTATCCGCGCCTTAACCAAAGGTGTCGCGGAAGCCTATTACGCCAGCCGTGAAGCATTGGGTTTCCCAGGGTGTAAGAAATAAGTGCGGTCAAAAATTTAGGAATTTTTATGATGGATAAACCCGTTTTATTTTTCGCCGAAACTTGCCCTGATACCGCGCCTTTTGTGGCGCGCTTGCAAGAATTAGGCGTGCAATATGAGCCAGTAGAAATTCAATCATCATTAGGCAATCTCAAACGCTTCCTCGCTTTGCGCGATAGCCGTGCAGAGTTTGAAGCGGTGAAAGCGCGCGGATCTATTGGGATTCCAGCATTGCTGTTGAATAATGATAGCCTTGTGTTAGATGTGGATAAATTGGCGGACGTTTTTAAGTAAATAAAGAGCGGTAGGTTTTGCAGGAGTTTTGCATTAAATGAAAAAAGAAAAACACATTGCAATTAATGAACACCAATTAGTTGGCGAAATTAGCCAATTAATTCAAAACAGCAAGCAACGCGTTGCTGTAACGGTGAATGCAGAACTTACCTTGCTTTATTGGCATATCGGGCAGCGAATTAATCAGCATATTTTGCAAAATGAACGGGCAGAATATGGTAAGGAAATCATCAAAAATTTATCAAAAAGTTTGACGGAACAGTTTGGTAAGGGGGGGAGTAAAAGAAATTTATTGCAGATGATTAAATTTGCAAATGTTTTTAATCAAATTGAAATTGTGCAGGCACTGTCTGCACAATTAAGTTGGTCTCATTTTGTACTATTATCCACTTTAGATGATCCACTCAAACAAGATTTTTATGCCACAATGGCAGCCCAAGAACGTTGGAGTACGCGGACGTTAGAATCTCGCATTGGTTCATTACTTTTTGAACGGACAGCACTTTCTAAAAAGCCAGATGAAACCATTACGCAAGAATTAACTATTTTGCGAGAAAAAGGCGAATATAACCAATCAATGGTATTAAAAGATCCCTATGTTTTGGATTTTTTAGAACTCAATGATCGTTATTTAGAAAGAGATTTGGAAGATGCCATATTAAGAGAAATTGAACAATTTCTTTTAGAGTTAGGTGCAGGATTTACTTTTATTGCCCGCCAAAAACGTATTCAAATTGATAATGATGATTTTTATATTGATTTGCTCTTCTATAACCGTAAGTTAAAACGTTTAATTGCTGTCAAGCTGAAAACGGAGGCCTTTAAACATTCGCATAAAAGCCAAATGGAACTTTATCTTGCGTGGTTAGCAAAATATGAACAAGAAGAAGGGGAAAATCCACCTTTAGGCATTATTTTGTGTACATCTAAAAAGCAAGAGCAAGTTGAATTATTAGATTTAAAGCATTCTGATATTCATATTGCGGAATATTTAACGGTATTACCGAGTAAAGAAGTCCTAGAGCATCGATTACATTTGGCGGTAAAAAAACGCCAAAGATAAATTTGCTAAATAAATTATATTCAATGTAATTAAGAGAGTTTAAAAATGAAAAAATTAATTAAATTTGTTATGCCTGTACTTTGTGCCGTACCTATGTTAGCTCAAGCAGAAGGAAACAATGCATCTTCAGCAAAAGACATCGTACTTTCTGTTGGTGCAACTTATCAACCTATTGAAAAAGCTGCAAAGTTGAAAAAAGGCTCAAGTGAGCAATACGCCATAAAACTTTTGGGACGTCCAATTCATTCACAAACCAAAGGCCAAGGCAAGGTTTTACAATGGTGCAAAACAGGTGCTGAAAAAACGCCTAATCCTCATGATGAATTTTTAATCGGCTTTTTCTATAAAGATAAACTTGTTGGCACAGGCGGCTATTTAAATAAAACAAGACCAGGTGATTGCGCAAAATTATATCGACAAGTTGAATGGAAACCTGCGAATAAATTGACTGAATATAAAGTGAAGTGACAAGCTATATTCTAAATAGAATGCAGCCTTATTCTAAGAACTTAAAAGAACTTTCACAGAAATTGCGTTCAGATCAGACTGATGCGGAACGTAAATTATGGCAAAGGATTAATCGAGATCAGTTATTAGGATTTCGATTTAATCGCCAAAAGCCTTTGTTAAATTATATTGTTGATTTTTATTGTGCAAAGGCAAAACTAGTTATTGAACTAGATGGTGGGCATCATTATGAGCCAGAATACCAAGAAAAAGATCGGTTAAGAGATGATGAATTGAGAGCTTCAGGCTTTACCGTGATGCGGTTTAGCAATGATGAGATTTATTATGAGATTGAGGGTGTTGTAGAACAGATTTATTTATTTCTAGAACACATTTCCCTTAGTGACTCAGAGGATTGACAAATCTCCCCTAACCCCTCTTTGCTAAAGAGGGGGACTGGTTAGTTAGAATAATGAGAATGGAATATATAGTACCCGAAATGCAGAATAGTTTATAAAGCATTTTTTGCTAAAGAACAATTCCCCTCTTTAGCAAAGAGGGGTTAGGGGAGATTTGAAAATATTGACTAATACATATAGCAAAAATTATCTTGCTATAATTATTAAAGGAATAGTAAAAACGCTCTTAATCTTTTTTACTAAAGAAAAAATCCCCTCTTTAGTAAAGAAGAGTTAGAGAAGATTTAAAAATATTGATTAGCGCACATAGCAAAATTTATCTTGCTATAATTATTAAAGGAATAGTGAAAACTCACTTAATCTTTTTTACTAAAGAAAAATCCCCCTCTTTAGTAAAGAGGGGTTAGGGGAGATTTGTCCCATACCAGATATATTTAAAAAGAGAAAACCAAAATGACAAAAAACTTCCTCGCCGAGATCGGCACTGAAGAGTTGCCACCAAAGGCACTCAAAAAATTAGCAACCGCGTTTGCGGAGAATGTAGAAAATGAATTAAACCAAGCTGGTTTAGCATTTGATAAAGTGGAATGGTTTGCCACTCCACGCCGTTTAGCGGTGAAAGTATTGGGGCTGGCGGAAGCGCAGCCAAGCAAAGAAGTGGAAAAACGTGGGCCTGCGGTTGCGGCAGCGTTTGATGCGGAAGGCAAGCCTACTAAAGCGGCAGAAGGCTGGGCGCGTGGTTGTGGTATTAGCGTGGATCAGGCAGAGCGTTTAGTTACCGATAAAGGCGAATGGCTGGTGCATCGTGCGGTGATTGAAGGGCAGCCGACCAAAAATCTTCTGCTTGGCATTATCAGCAATGCCCTGGCGAAATTGCCAATTCCAAAAACAATGCGTTGGGGCGATAAAAGCGAGCAATTTGTGCGCCCTGTACATACCGTAACCCTATTATTTGGTGATGAGCTGATCGAGGGTGAAATTCTTGGTGTAGCCAGTGGTAAAACTATTCGCGGACACCGTTTCTTAGGCGAACAACAATTCAGTATTGATAATGCCGATCAATATCCTGAGATTGTGGAGCAAAAAGGCAGCGTGATCGCAGATTTTGAACGCCGTAAAGCGATTATTTTGGAAAATTCTCAACAAAAAGCCACCGCACTTGGTGGTGTGGCGGATATTGAAGAAAGCCTGCTTGATGAAGTTACCGCATTGGTGGAGTTTCCAAATGTGCTAACTACGAAATTTGAAGAGCGTTTCCTTGCCGTGCCAGCAGAAGCCTTGGTTTACACAATGAAAGGCGATCAAAAATATTTCCCAATTTACGATAAAAACGGAAAATTATTACCGCACTTTATTTTCGTATCCAATATTAATCCGCAAGATCCAACGGCGATTATTGAAGGAAACGAAAAAGTGGTACGTCCACGCTTAACGGACGCGGAGTTCTTCTTCAAAACCGATTTAAAACAGCGTTTGGAAGACAATCTACCACGTTTGAAAACCGTCTTGTTCCAACAACAGCTTGGTACCTTGTTTGATAAAACGGAACGCATTGAAAAGCTCAGTGGCGAAATTGCGGCACAAATTGGGGCGGACGTGGCGAAAGCAGAGCGTGCAGGCTTGTTATCAAAATGTGATTTAATGACCAATATGGTGTTTGAGTTTACCGATACGCAAGGCGTAATGGGAATGCACTATGCCCGCCACGACGGTGAAGATGAAGAAGTGGCGGTGGCGTTAAATGAACAATATATGCCGCGTTTCGCTGGTGATGAACTTCCACATTCTCTTGTGGCTTGTGCAGTGGCATTGGCGGATAAATTAGACACCTTGACAGGGATTTTTGGCATTGGCCAGCACCCGAAAGGAGATAAAGATCCGTTCGCCTTACGCCGTGCCGCATTGGGCGTGTTGCGTATCATCGTAGAGAAAAAATTACCATTAGATATTCAAGATTTGGTAGATAAATCTGTACAAATTTATATTGACCAGAGAGATAATTATTTTAAAGATGAGTTAAAGCTTCACAAAGATAATGAAAATGATTTAATTATTTTGAAAGAACAGCAAAATAAATTACTAGCAATGGGATTCCCTTTTAGTAACAAAAACGTTGTCAAAGATGTAGTGGACTTTATGCTTGGTCGCTTCCGTGCGTGGTATCAAGAAGAAGGTATTGCGGTAGATGTCATTCAAGCGGTGCTGGCTCGCCGTCCTACTCGTCCAGCTGATTTTGATGCGCGTGTGCGTGCGGTGGCACATTTCCGTACCCTTGATGCAGCAGAAGCCTTAGCCGCTGCGAATAAGCGTGTGAGCAATATTTTAGCCAAAGCAGAAGGCGAGATTGGCGAGATCCATTTAGATCGTTGTGTCGAGCCTGAAGAAAAAGCCTTGGCAGAAAGCGTGCTAGCGTTACAAAACGAAGTGCAGCCATTGATTGCCAAAGGCGACTATGTGGCGGTGTTGGATAAACTCGCCAACTTACGTCAACCGGTGGATAATTTCTTTGAGAAAGTGATGGTAAACGCCGAAGATCCACAACTTCGTCAAAATCGTTTAGCCATTCTGAAAACCTTGCAAGGATTGTTCTTACAAGTGGCGGATATTTCCTTATTGCAATAGTTTCTTTTTTTAAGCCTAGCCCCGTTCTGCAAAGTGCGGGGCTTTTTTTGTAAATTTTTCTGAAAAAAGCACCGCACTTTAAATAAGCTATGCATAACATTTTCTATATCTTATTGAAATTACAGATAAGAAATAAAATTAATCCTGTCTTGTGAATGGCTACTAATGACTTTTCGCAATGGGTATTGGTTAAGATTTTGGTAAAACTGCTCGAGAGCATTGTCCAACAAATGCTTTAATTGGCATTGTGGTTGTAATCCACATTTAGGAGAAACGCAGTTTACCAACGGCTCATTGCCTTGAAAGGTGCGTAGCATCTCGCCTAAAGGCAAATCTAATGTGCTTTCCGCCAAACGAATACCGCCGCCTTTGCCACGACTGGTAATCAGCCATTGTTGTTTTGCCATAAAATGGACGATTTTGACCAGATGATTTTGTGAAAGGTGAAGCTGCTTAGCAAGGCTGGCGATTGTATGCGTGCATTCCTGCTGACGCGCAAGATAGATCAGCACACGAAAACCATAATCAGTAAATTTATTAATTTGCATTGCAACTCCTTAGGTGGTGCATTGTAGTCTATTTCACCATATAGCTTATTGATAAATAATCACTTGCCAGCCTAGCATTAAAGATGTATTTTAAATGCATCTTTAATAAACCAAAAGGACTTTCTATGTCATTAACAGCAGATCAAATTGAATTAGTGAAAGCCACAGTGCCAGTGCTACGCGAAAACGGTGTTGCGCTCACTTCTTATTTTTATAACAGAATGCTCACCAATCATCCTGAATTAAAACAAGTGTTTAACCTTGGACACCAACGTAGCGGTGCGCAGGCTCGTTCTTTAGCGAATGCGGTATTAGCTTATGCGGAAAATATTGAAAATCCAGCCGTGCTATTGCCAGCAGTTGAATTAATGGCGCATAAACACGTCAGCCTTGATATTCAAGCGCCTGATTATGCCATTGTGGGCAATAACTTACTTCATTCGATTAGTGAAGTATTGCAAATTTCAATGGACGATCCATTAATTGAAGCTTGGACAGCCGCCTACAATCAATTAGCGGATATTTTGATTAGCACAGAAAAAGCCATTTATGACGAACATCAGCAAACTAAAGGGAGCTGGTTAGGCTGGCGTAAATTCAAAATTGCTAAGAAAGTGGAAGAAAGCAGTGAAATTACCTCTTTCTATTTGCAGCCTGTTGATGGCGGCGATTTGCCAACTTACAAAGCAGGGCAATATATCTCGGTGCGTGTTTTCGTTCCAGAATTAGGCTTAAAACAGCCGCGTCAATATACCCTTTCTGATAATCCAAAATCAGACTATTTACGCATTTCAGTAAAACGTGAAGATCCAAAAGGTGAGCTAGCAGGCGGCTGGGTTTCTACCACCTTACACGGATTAAACGAAGGCGATGAAATTGAAGCCACTGCGCCAACGGGCAACTTCTTCTTAATTGATAGCCAAAAACCAAATGTCTTTATCAGTGGTGGCGTGGGCTTAACCCCGATGATTGCAATGCTTAACCAGTTAGTAGAGCAAAATGTACCTTCGCCTGTGAGCTTTATCCACGCTTGTCGTAATGCCGATGTACACGCAATGAAAGCGCACGTTGATGGGGTAAAAGCGCAATATCCAAATGTTAGCAGCTTCACAGTTTATGAAGTGGAAGATGCACAAGCAGACGCAACAGGGCGTTTAAATTTAAGCCAAATTCCAACCGCACTTTTACCGAAAGACGCGGATTACTATCTCTGTGGCCCAATGGCATTTATGCAAGCGCAGTACAAATCTTTAGTAGATTTAGGTGTGCCAGCAGAGCAAATTCATCTTGAGGCATTTAATACAGGTGGCGTTAAGTTGGATTAATGCTTTCGCGCTAATATAAGAAAACAGGGTGGAATGGAATATTCAGCCCTGTTTTTAGTGAAACGTTAAGCCTGTTAGGTATGGCTTTAAAAAGTTTAACTCCACGAGAGAAAATTCTCACTATATATAGTAAATGCCATTGATAACCCAAATTCAAAATATGAAAAGCAAGTTATGGTAAGCAAATTCAATAATGATAGAAGCTTACCACATAATAAATGAAACTACCGTAAGTTGCATTATTATCAAGATTACTTACGCCAAGTCGTACCATTTGGGCCGTCTTCTAACACAATGCCCATTGCGTTGAGTTGATTGCGGGCTTCGTCGGCGGCGGCCCAGTTTTTGGCAGCGCGGGCTTCGTTGCGTTGTTTGATTAAGGCTTCGATTTTTGCCACTTCATCATCGTCAGCACCTGCTTGTAAGAAACTTTCAGGATCTTGTTGTAATAAGCCTAAAATATCGCCTAATTCACGCAAACGTGCAGCAAGTTGATTTGCTTTGGTTTTATCTTCGCCTTTTAATTTATTGATTTCGCGCGCCATTTCAAATAGCACAGAAATGGCATTTGGCGTGTTGAAATCATCGTCCATTGCTTCTTTAAATTGGGCGACAAATTCTTCACCGCCTTGTGGAGCGACTGTGGCATCGGTGTCGCGTAATGCGGTATATAAACGCTCTAATGCGCCTTGCGCAAGGTTAAGGTTTTCTTCGCTGTAATTAAGCTGGCTGCGGTAATGGGCAGTGAGTAAGAAATAACGCACCACTTCGCCGTTATAATGATTTAACACATCGCGAATGGTGAAGAAATTGCCGAGAGATTTCGACATTTTTTCTTTATCCACCATAATCATTCCCGAGTGAATCCAATAATTGACATATTCGCCATCGTGCGCGCAGCAGGATTGAGCAATTTCGTTTTCGTGATGTGGGAACATTAAATCGGAGCCACCACCGTGAATATCAAAATGATCGCCTAGCTGTTTGCTGTTCATTGCGGAACATTCAATATGCCAGCCCGGACGGCCTTTACCCCAAGGGGAATCCCAGCTTGGTTCATTCGGTTTAGACATTTTCCATAGCACGAAATCCATCGGGTTTTTCTTGATTTCTGAAATCTCAATTCGTGCGCCAGCTTGCAGTTGGCTGAGATCTTGACGCGATAATTTGCCATATTGCGGAAAACTTTCAATATCAAACATCACATCACCATTTTCTGCCACATAAGCGTGTCCACGTTGAATTAATTTCTCAACAATATCAATGATTTCTGGAATATGGTGGGTGGCACGAGGCTCAACATCTGGGCGAAGAATATTTAACGCATCAAAATCGCGGTACATTTCAATAACCATTCGATCCACCAGTTGATCGCAGGTTTCTTTGTTTTCTAAGGCGCGTTTAATGATTTTGTCGTCCACATCGGTAATGTTGCGCACATAAGTGAGATCGTAACCCAAATAGCGTAAATAACGGGCAATTACGTCAAAACAAACAAAGGTGCGTCCGTGTCCGATATGGCAGAGGTCATACACCGTTACGCCGCACACATACATTCCCACTTTATTCGGGTGAATGGGAGTAAAAACTTCTTTTTCTCGACTTAATGTATTGAAAATTTTTAGCATTTGTTTGTTTCTCTTGAAATTAGACAAAATAATGAGCTGGAATTATACCGCACTTTTGTGAAATAATAACCGCCTTTATCAGTTAGAGGAATACAACGATGACAATGGTTACCTTACACACTAATTTCGGCGACATTAAAATCGCATTAAACAGCGAAAAAGCACCGATCACCGCAGAAAACTTTCTAAATTACTGCAAAAACGGCTTTTATGATAACACAATTTTCCACCGTGTTATTGATGGTTTTATGATCCAAGGTGGTGGAATGGAAGCGGGTATGCGTGAAAAAAATACCAACGCACCAATCAAAAATGAAGCCAACAATCGCCTAAGTAACAAACGTGGCACAATTGCAATGGCACGCACGAGCGATCCACATTCTGCAACGGCGCAATTCTTTATTAACGTGGCAGACAACACGTTCTTGGATTATCGTTCAAAAGAAATGTTCGGCAAAGAAGTGGTACAAGATTGGGGCTATGCCGTGTTCGGTGAAGTGATTGAAGGAATGGATGTGGTGGATAAAATCAAAGGCGTGAAAACAGGCAACAAAGGTTTCCACCAAGACGTGCCAGTGGACGACGTGGTGATCCAGTCTGTTACCGTAGAATAAAATTAATGAAATATTGATGAATAAAGGAGGCTTGCCTCCTTTTAAAATAGTTAAAATTTCCACCGCTCTTTTTTTACCGCACTTGGCTAAGGAGATCACAATGCAAAATGAAAAATGGTTGCAATGGATAATCGAATTGCAAGGCTTGGCACAAGCGGGCTTGTTTTATTCTAAGAATAAATTTGATTTGGAGCGTTTTCAGCGTATCAGAGAAATCAGCGCCGAAATGTTGCAAGCTCAATCGGATTTGCCTTTAGCGCACATAACACAGTTATTTTGCAACGAAACGGGCTATCAAACGCCAAAAATTGATACCAGAGCGGCAATTTTTCAAGATGATCAAATTTTGCTCGTGCAAGAAGAAAATGGCTTATGGGCATTACCCGGTGGCTGGTGTGATGTGATTGCCACGGTAAAAGAAAATGTGGTGAAAGAAGTCAAGGAAGAAGCTGGGTTAGATGCCGTCGCCGAATTTGTTATCGCCTTGCAAGATCACGCGAAAAATAATCCACCAGCTCTTGCGCATAATGTGTGCAAAGTGTTTATTTACTGCCGCGCCACAGGGGGAGAATTTATGCCAAACAGCGAAACCTTAGCCAGTGGCTATTTTTCCTTACACGACTTACCGCCTTTGGCGACAGGCAAAACCACTGAAGCACAAATAAAAATGTGTTTTCAGGCACACCAAGCCGAGCATTGGCAGACCATTTTTGATTAACAGGAATTCCCGTGCCATTTTTTGATACTCACACTCACCTCGATTATTTACTCGCGACAACCCAACAGCCGTTGGCAGAACTGATGGAAGAGAGCCAACAAGCTGGCGTTGAGAAAATACTCGTGGTGGCAGTGCAAGCAGAAGATTTTAAAAATATTGAAAAAATCACCGCACTTTATCCCCAGCAGCTTTACTATGGTTTGGGCTTGCACCCGTTGTATATTAAGCAGCATCGAGTGGCGGATTTAGACTTATTGGCACAACGCTTTGCTAATCGCCCGAAAAATCTCACTGCTGTGGCTGAAATTGGCTTAGAAAAAGGTGTGCCAGAACTATTAACCCCTGAATTATGGCAAAAGCAATGCGAATTTTTTGAGGCGCAACTGAGCCTAGCCAAAGCCAATCAACTACCTGTTAATCTACATTCGCGCAAATCCCACGAAGATCTTTATCGCTTCTTAAAAACCGCACAACTTAGCGTTACCGGCGTGGTACACGGCTTTTCAGGCAGCTATGAACAAGCCAAACGCTTTGTCGATTTAGGCTATAAAATCGGTGTAGGCGGCGTCATCACCTACGCCCGCGCCAACAAAACCCGCGAAACCATCAAACGCCTGCCGCTAGACAGTTTATTACTCGAAACCGACAGCCCCGATATGTCCGTATTCGGCTTCCAAGGCCAACCCAACCGCCCAATGCGCGTGCGAGAAACATTCAAGGTGTTATGTGAATTAAGGTCGGAAAGTCCAGATGAGATTGAAGCACGGATTTGGGAGAATAGTGTTGGGTTATTTGGATGATTGTTGTTTTTCGTTGGGATTGATGACGAGGTTTCGCTCGTTGAGCGACTTCCTTTCTTTTGCTTACCCAAAAGAGAGTAAGCAAAGAAAAGAACCCCGATCATCGTCAAATTTCTCTTACTTCCAGACTGCGTTATTTTGTCTTGCCGTACTGGAGTACTGTCTTCGACAAAATTCCTTGTCTGTAAGTGAGAAATTTGACGAACTCACTTTTCCTCATTCCAATAAAATTTTCTTAACGAAAAATCAGCCTGATGTTCACGTTGCTCTCGCTCGGCGTGATTTTTCTAAAAATTTTATTTCCATTCGGGCGGTTTGAACGAGGAATAGATTGGTTAAATTTTAAAGTGCGGTGGGTATTTTTGAATGTTTAAAAGAGACGAAGTGTCTTTAAAAACAATCTCCCATCTTTACTAAAGAGGGAGATTGGTAGTACAACCTAATAACATCGTTACCTTTTAGGATATGCCAGCGCCAAACACAACGTGGAACGCAAATTTCAAAGGGCAATTCCTGTTAGGTAATAAAAAATGGTGTTATTCCTTAACCATCAGTGATAACTTCAGCCGCTTTTTACTCCTTTATGAAGGCTTGCCTAATACTAAATCAGCAACTGTAATAAGGTTATTTGAACAACTTATTGATGAAAACAGCTTAACGCATGCTATCCGTTTGGATATCCTTGACATCAACTAAACGACTAAATATTCAATTCAAAACGGTAATTGAATAAATTTGTTCTTAATGGTAAGAACGATTTCATTTAGCAATGGGCTTTCTCTGTAAAAAACGTTGTGATAAAGAGCAATTCATAGTTCAAGATGCTTCATTAACATTTTATTAACCGTTTTATATTCCGTATGTGTATTTTATCATTTATCAGAAAATAACAAATTCATAATGTTTGATTTTTTTACTCTTATTATAGAAACGTGGTACTAGAGCACGCCCACGTTAATAAATACATAGCTCAACAGAAGAAATCTTGCTTAATTACAAGTTTTTTGCTTTATAGTATGTGTGGGTAGAGTGGGCTTCAGCCCACCGTTCAACACAATTTATCCTTTCGGTAGGCTAAAGCCCCCCTACTTAACGGCTTTGTTAAAAAATCAACGCATATTATTGAAAACGATATATGGGCGGACACATCGGTCCGCCCCTACCTAAAAATAAACAATTCACCAACAAAAAAAATCGCAAAATATAGAGCAATAAACATATCCCACCTTAACCCCACGCTAGAATATAGAATATAAAAATGTAGGGGCTGATCTATGTGTCAGCCCGTTTGATGTTGCGTTGTCTTAGTTAATGTAGGAAAAACCAAGTGCGGTGTTTTTTGGTAAGTTTTTGTAATCCATTAAAAATCAATTCATATGATTTCGAGCGGACACATCGGTCCGCCCCCACCTAAAAATAGACAATTTACCAACAAAAACAAAATCGCAAAATATAGAGCAATAAACATATTCTACCTAACACCACTCTAGAATAGAGAACACAAAAATGTAGGGACTGACCTATGTGTCAGCCCGTTTGATGTTGCGGTGTCTTATTTTATGTAGGAAAGGTTTAAGTGCGGTGTTTTTTGGTAAGTTTTTGTAATCCATTAAAAATCAATTCATATGATTTCGAGCGGACACATCGGTTCACCCCTACCTGTGAGATAACATAATAAACACTTATTTGGATCTTATAATGCAAATGAAAATCCCCTCTTACAGAGGGGACTTTCATCTATTTTATGATTTTTGTTAGCGGATAAAATAATTTTCTATGTTTTGCCTCCAACTCTTTAAATTCAATAAAACCTAATCGTTCATAAAATGAAACCGCATTGTCATCTTTTTCTTCAACAACCAAAATTGCAGCGCCTATATTGGTATTTTTTATCTTGTAGATCGCATCAACAACCAAGAATTTACCATATCCTTGCTTTTGAAAACGATCATCAATGGCTAGCCGCCCAATTAATACACTTGGGATATTAGGGTATGGGATCCCCTTATTTACTCTTTCTTGTGGTATATCTGAAACGGACACGGATAATGCTGACAACGTGTAATATCCAATAATCTCAGCTTGTTTGTGGTCTATAAGTACAAAACATTTTGCCAGCCCCTTTTTTACATCTTGAGAAGCATACTGGCGAAAGTATTTTTCCAATTCTTTATTGGAACAAGAAAACGTATTTCGCTTAATCTCTAAATTTTCTAAGGGGAGTACAGTTAAATTTTTTAAATTTTCCTTGATCATCGCACCTCCTTGTTGGCGGATAAATATTCTTCATACACATCAAGAGCATTTTTCATTGACTGATTAGGTTCAAATGGTTTGCTTAAACTTTCGATGAGCAAAGCCTGATCATTTAATGTCAAACGTAGCTCCTGATGTTCTGCAATGGTTTTTTTGGCTTCTTCATAAGCAACGCTCACAACGAAGTCCGTTAATGTTCGCCCCGAAATTGCAGCGGCTTGCTTAAGTATTCGATATATATCTAAATTTACTTTAGCCTCCAATCTTGCTTTTGTTGTTGCTGTCATAGTCTTTTTCCTTTGTCGTTAGTTAATCTAGATGAAATTATACGGCTATTGGACGTACAAACAACAATATTCCGCCATAGAATTTTCCTTTCCTAAAAATAGAATAACCCCTCTTTGTGTAAAGAGGGGGTTAGGAAAAGCCAAGTGCGGTGTATTTTGAGAAAGCTTTTGTAATCCATTAAAAATCAATTCATAGGATTTCGGGCGGACACATCGGTCCGCCCCTACCTGAAAATAGACAATTCACCGACAAAAATAAAATCGCGAAATATAGAGCAATAAATATATCCCACCTTAACCCCACGCTAGAATATAAAACACAAAAATGTAGGGGCTGACCTATGTGTCAGCCCGTTTGATATAGCATTATCTTAGTTAATGTAGGAAAGATTAAGCTCGGTGTTTTTTGGGGAAGTTTTTGTAATCCATTAAAATCAATCCATATTATTTCGGGCGAACACATAGGTTCGCCCCTACCTGAAAATAGACAATTCACCAACAAAAACAAAATCGCAAAATAGAGCAATAAACATATCCCACCTTGACACCATAAAACACAAAAATGTACGGGCTGACCTATATGTCAGCCCGTTTGATGTAGCGTTATCTTATTTAATGTAGGAAAAATTAAGTGGGGTAATTTTTTGCGAATTTTTCACCGCACTTATTTTTTCTTCGCGTATTTGAGCGAGTCAATGGCTACAGCGAAGATGATAATGCTACCTTTGATAATATATTGCCAATAAGGATTTACGCCGATGTAGGTTAAGCCGTAATTGATCACGGTGAAGATAAGCACCCCTGTGATAACGCCGATCACTGTTCCCACGCCGCCTGCAAAGGAAACGCCCCCTACCACACAAGCGGCAATGGCATCAAGTTCGTACATAAAACCAAGGTTGTTGGTAGTACTGCCGATGCGTCCTGCTTCAAGCATACCGCCAAAGGCATAGAATACCCCTGCAATCATATAGATAACAACAAGGTTGCGGGTTACGTTCACGCCTGAAACACGCGCGGCTTCTGGGTTACCACCAATGGCAAAGATGTTTTTGCCGAAGCGGGTTTTATTCCATAAGATCCATACAAATAGCGAGCAAATTGCGGCATAAATGGTGATGTAGGAAAGTTTAAAGCTACCTAAGCGGAAAAAGCCTTGCGCAAAGGTGGAGAATTGTTCGTTAAAGCCTGCAATTGGTGATGATCCCACTGCGTCATAGTAAAGGGAGTTGATCCCGTAAACGATGATCATCGTTCCCATTGTGGCAATAAATGGCGTTACATTAAGGTAGGCAATCACTACGCCATTGACTAATCCAATCACTGCGCCAATGGCACAAACGATAAGAATAACCACAGGAATTGGGATTTCAGCAAGATCAGGGAACACACGGTTCATATTATCCATTGCTTGCAAAAGCGTAGCTGAAATTACCGCGGCAAGCCCCACTTGACGCCCTGCGGATAAATCCGTGCCTTGGGTTACCAACAAGCCTGCCACGCCAAGGGCGATGATTAAACGCACGGAAGATTGGGTGAGAATGTTACTAAAATTTCTTAAACTCAAAAAGCTGGAGTCTTGCATAATGATAATGCCAAGAAGCACCAACAGCACAAAGTAAATAGCATTTTGCTTAAGGAAATCTAGCGATTTATTTTGTTTTAAAGCTGACATAATTCATTTCCTTCTAAATTAGAGATATTTCGCTGCAAGTTGCAGAATTTCTTCTTGCGAAGTTTTTGCGGTTTCAACAATGCCCGCCACTTTTCCGTTACTCATCACCAAAATTCGGTCAGTTACGCCTAACAGTTCTGGCATTTCAGAAGAAATCATAATAATGCCTTTGTCCTTTTTAGCGAGTTCCATAATCAGTTGGTAAATTTCAAATTTTGCCCCAATATCAATGCCGCGTGTGGGTTCATCAAGCATTAAAATTTCAGGCTGAGTGAGCAACCAACGGCCGATAACCACTTTTTGCTGGTTTCCGCCCGAAAGCGATCCGATGGTGGTTTTGTGCGATGGCGTTTTCACGTTCATTGCATCGATCACCCATTGGGTGTCGCTTTTCATTTTTTCACCACTTAGTAAACCAAGCCGCCCTAAATAAGATTTCATATTTGAAATCAAGGAGTTAAATTCAATATTTAGGTTAGCATAAATCCCTGTGGAACGGCGTTCTTCCGTGACCAACGCAAAACCGTTATTAATAGCTTCAAGTGCGGTACGATTTTTCATTGTTTTTCCGTGCAATTTAATTTCGCCCGTTTTACGTTCACGCACGCCGAAAATGGTTTCCACAATGTCCGTGCGTTTTGCTCCAACAAGTCCTGCGATGCCAAGAATTTCCCCTTTACGAAGCTGGAAGCTGACATCTTGAATAGAAGGTTGGTTCAGTGCCGTTAGGTGTTCCACTTCTAAAATCACTTCTTGTGGCGTGTTGGTTTTTTCAGGGAAACGTTGCGTGAGTTCACGCCCTACCATCATTGCCACAATTTCGTCCATCGTGCTGCCTTTGACTGGCACGGTGTTGATCCATTTACCATCGCGTAAAATGGTAATTTCATCGCAAATTTTGAAAATTTCGTCCATTTTGTGCGAAATATAAATAATCCCACAGCCACGATTTTTTAATTTCTCGATGATCTTAAATAAATGCTCCACTTCTTTTTCAGATAGTGATGAAGTGGGTTCGTCCATAATCACAATTTTTGCGTTATAAGAAAAAGCCTTTGCTATTTCAATCATTTGCATTTGTGAAACAGAGAGATTTGCCACTTTTTCTTTCGGATCAACATCAATATCCAATTCATCAAAAATGGCTTTGGTGTCGCGATACATTTTGCCGTGATCGACAAAAACCCCTTTCAGCGGATAGCGTCCAAGCCAAAGGTTATCCATTACATTACGCTGACGTACCAGATTGAGTTCTTGGTGAACCATTGAAATGCCGTTTTCCAGCGCTTCTTTTGAGGTTTTAAAATTAACGGGTTGATTTAAAAAGAGAATTTCCCCTTCATCTTTGGCGTAAATGCCGAATAAGCATTTCAGTAAGGTGGATTTGCCCGCACCGTTTTCTCCCATTAATGCGTGAACAGAATGAGAACGAACGGTGAGATTTGCCCGATCTAGGGCTTTAACACCGGGGAAAGTTTTGCTTACGTTCGTCATTGTAAGCAGCACTTCTTGGTGGTTTGGCGTTTGTGTTTGTACTGTCATATCCAACCTCATACAAAAGGGGAGCAATGCTCCCCTAGCAATAGCACAATTATTTTAAGAATTCATTTAAGTTATCCGCGTCCACACCAACATAAGGAATACGCACAACTTTGCTTTCTAATTTCCATTGTGTGCCTTCTGTGGCTGGTTTTTCATTCGCCAGATTATTAGCTAATTGCACCACGGCTTTACCTTGGTTTACACCGTCATTTAACACAGTCCCTGTGATTTCGCCTTTCTTGATAAGCTGTAACACTTCAGGCAAGGCGTCCACACCAAAGATAGGCAGTTTTTTACCGTGCGCTTTCGTGGCTTCCAATGCCCCCATTGCCATTCCGTCATTGTTAGAAATAATCACTTCAATATCGTTCGCTTTGGAGCTAGATAACCACGCGTCCATTTTATCTTTGGCTAATGCTGCGTCCCACATTCCGGTGTCGATAAAGAGTTGTTCCGTTTCAATGCCGTTTTTATTTAATTCTTCAATCACATATTTGGTACGCGCTTCGGCATCTGGGTGTCCCGGCTCACCTTTTAATAAAACATATTGGATTTTACCGTCTTTGTTTAAGTCAAATGCAGGGTTGGCTTTCCAGTGTTTGGTGATAAGCTGCCCTTGAATAACACCAGATTCTTTCGGGTCAGTTCCCACATAATAAGCCTGTTCATAGCTACCAATGGCTTTTGCACCTGGGTCTTTATTAAAGAACACCACAGGAATATCTTCAGATTTTGCTTTGCCAATAATGGTTGGTGCTGCCGCAGGATCCACAAGGTTAATGGCAAGGGCTTTCACCCCTTTAGAGATCAACACATCAACTTGGTCATTTTGTACCGATTGGGCATTTTGTGAGTCGTTCATTAATAATTCGACATCTTTAAGTGTTTTCGCTTCTTTATCAATTTCTTGACGCATTAAAGACATAAAATTATCGTCATATTTGTAAATAGTTACACCAATGCGGTTCACCGCTTGTGCTGTTGTTGCAGCAAGACCTAAGCCCACAGCAAGTGCGGTGGTTTTTAATACAGTTTTTTTCATAGATAGCTCCTTAAATGGATTAAACGATCACGAAGATGTTGTACATACTGCTAAATTTATTTCATACAGCACAAGGATTTGTTGTGAAATAAATTCAATAACGGCACAGAGCATAACGAAAAACAGCCTATAAGACTGTGATCCCTCTCACATTAATGGAAACGATTACAAAAAAATATTTAAAAATGTGACGATGATCATAAATTAATCGCAGGGTTCTGTGGAAAATCGTCTGACTAGGGTGGGGTTAAATTGGGTGTGAATCGGCGTATTAATGCGGTTATCCACCAAACTTAACGCCAGATTTGCCGCATAAGTTGCCATTAAATCAATGGGATAGCGAATCGTGGTGAGCTTAGGAATCAAATAACGGGCAATAGGCATATCATCAAAGCCGATAATAGAAAATTGTTTCGGCACGTTGATATTGTTTTCATTCAGCACCGAAATTGCCCCTGCCGCCATTGTGTCGTTATAGGCCACCACAGCGGTCAAATCAGAATTGTAGCTCAACAAATGGATCATCGCCTGCTCGCCCCCTTCAAAATCAGGGGAACTGTGCGCAATACGGTGTTCCGCCATTGGCAAATTGTGCTGCGCAAGGGCATTCAAATAGCCTTGAATGCGTTCCGCCTCATCACTGATTTGGTGATTTGAGCCTATATAGCCAATTTGCTTATGCCCAAGGCGGATTAAATTTTCTGTAGCAATAAACGTCCCTTTGGTGTTATCTAGGCTTACGCAGCGATTTTCGTAGCCTTGTACCACGCGATTAATCACCACCATTCCCGCAATGCGGCTTAAATATTGGCTAAGTTCTTCATCGCTCAAGGCTTTGGTGTGTACCACCAAACAGCTACAACGCTTGCGTAGCAAGGTTTCAATGGCATTACGTTCCTTTTCCGCATTATGATAGCCAATGCCGATCAAAATGCTTTTGTTGTG
Source organism: Avibacterium endocarditidis (assembly GCF_965138825.1). NCBI lineage: Bacteria > Pseudomonadati > Pseudomonadota > Gammaproteobacteria > Pasteurellales > Pasteurellaceae > Avibacterium > Avibacterium endocarditidis. The sequence goes on along the minus strand of NZ_CBCSDH010000019.1, from coordinate 16,422 downwards.
CTGTTCCGCCACTTTATCCACTGCTTTCACTAAAATCGCAAAGAAAGGATCGGTAACGTCCGTGACCACCACGCCAATGGTGTCAGTGTTTTGCAAGGCAAGGGCTTGCGCATTAGCATTCGGGTGATAGCCCAATTCCTGCACCGCTTTTTGCACTGCAAGGCGTGCTTTTTCACTGGCGGAAGAATGATTATTCAACACGCGCGAAACCGTTGCCACCGACACGCCCGCTTGTTTTGCTACATCACGAATGGTAATCATCTTCTCCCCTAAAAACTCTGCAAATTTACACCGCACTTATCATATAAAGAATTTTCTGTGATTGAAAACGCTTACTTTAAAAAATGAAAACTACATCACAAAAAAATCACACTTTTTTTCTCAATTTGTGATCTAGTTAATAGTTTATTTTTGGCAATCTGCTATTTTATAGCAGTTTATTTTTGTAACCGCTTTCATATTTTCACTTAAGGAGAACATTATGTCTGAACAATTTGTTGCGGCAGATCATCCACACCGCCGCTATAATCCGCTTATCGATCGCTGGGTATTGGTTTCTCCCCATCGAGCAAAACGTCCATGGCAAGGTCAGCAAGAAAAAAATGAAGAAAAGCAAAAACCGAGCTATGATCCAAGCTGTTACCTTTGCCCAAACAATAAGCGCATTACAGGCGAACAAAACCCAGATTACCGCAAACCCTTTGTGTTTAAAAATGATTTTTCCGCCTTGTTAGAACAAACGCCAGCCCCCGCGCCGAGTGATGATCCCCTTTTCCAAACTGCCGCTGCTGAAGGGGAAAGCCGCGTAATTTGCTTTTCACCGGATCACAGCAAAACCTTACCATTACTCACGGTGGAAGAAATTGTTGATGTGATTGACGTATGGCAAGCTCAGCTTAACGAGCTAGGGCAGCGTTATCCTTGGGTACAAATCTTTGAAAATAAAGGTGCGGCAATGGGCTGTTCCAATCCGCACCCGCACGGACAAATCTGGGCAAACAGTTTTCTGCCGAATGAAGTAACGCAAGAAGATTTGGCTCAACAACGTTACTTTGAAAAACACGGTTCAGTGCTATTAGTGGATTATGTGCAACGTGAATTAGCGCGGAAAGAACGCATTGTGGTGGAAACCAAACACTGGGTTGCCCTTGTGCCTTATTGGGCTGTATGGCCTTTTGAAACCTTATTACTGCCAAAAGTTCATATTAAAAATTTCGCCCAGCTCAGCCCTGAACAACAGCAAGATTTGGCGCTTGCCTTGAAGTTGCTCACCACCAAATATGACAACCTGTTTGAAACCTCTTTCCCCTATTCAATGGGCTTTCATTTTGCCCCATTTAATGGCAAAGAAAATGATCATTGGCAGCTGCACGCGCATTTTTATCCCCCATTATTACGCTCTGCCACGGTGCGCAAATTTATGGTGGGCTATGAAATGCTAGGCGAAAGCCAGCGCGATCTCACCGCAGAACAAGCGGCAGAACGATTACGTGCCTTAAGCGATATTCATTACAAACTACGCTAGGATCTGTTGATAACTCAAATGCACAATGAATTATCGACAACCACTAAATCGAAGGAGACAACTGATGAACCCACAACAACGAGCAGAACAATTATTTTCCGAAAAATTCCACCGCACTTTTGATCTGCGTGTTTATGCTCCTGGGCGTGTCAATATTATCGGCGAGCATACGGATTACAATGACGGCTTTGTAATGCCTTGCGCGATTAATTACGGTACAGCAGTATGTGGCGCAAAGCGTGATGATAGCCTTTTCCGTGTTTATGCCGCCGATCTTGATGAATTTGACGAATTTGATCTTGCTAAACCCATTGAGCCTAATCCCGCCCACAAATGGACGGGCTATGTACGTGGCGTGGTGAAATTTATTCAAGCGCAATGCCCTGACTTCAAACAAGGCGCGGATTTAGTGATTAGTGGTAACGTCCCACTTTCTGCGGGGTTAAGTTCTTCCGCTTCGCTTGAAGTGGCGGTGGGGAAATTTTGCCAACAGCTCGCACAACTTCCGCTCAACGATACCCAGCTGGCGTTAATCGGGCAGCAAGCAGAAAACAAATTTGTGGGCGCGAATTGCGGCAATATGGATCAGCTGATCTCCGCCCTTGGACAAAAAGATCATTTATTGATGATCGACTGCCGCAGCCTTGAAACTCAGCCAACCCCTGTCCCTAATGATGTGGCAGTGATGATCGTCAATTCGCACGTTAAACACGATTTAGTGGCAGGTGAATACAACACACGCCGCGCGCAATGTGAACAAGCGGCAGAATTTTTTGGTGTGAAAGCCTTGCGTGATGTGTCCGTAGAACAATTCGAAAAAATGGAAGAAAAACTCACCGCACTTGATCCTATCGTGGCAAAACGTGCCAGACACGTTGTTAGCGAAAATGCACGCGTGCTTGCCGCAGTGGAAGCCTTAACACAAGGCGATCTCACAAAACTTGGGCAATTAATGGCACAATCCCACGATTCAGTGCGCGATGATTTCGAGATCACCGTGCCACAAATTGATTACTTAGTCGAACTGGCTCAGCTTGCCGTGGGTAACACAGGCGGTGCAAGAATGACAGGCGGCGGCTTTGGAGGTTGTATCGTGGTGGTTGCGCCATTGGATAAGGTGGACGCCGTGCGTAATATCATCGCAGAAAACTATGAAAAACAAACGGGATTAAAAGAAGATTTCTATGTTTGCACCGCCTCACAAGGGGTCGAAGTATGTTAAGACAATCTCACACAGGGCTTGCGCCAGATGGCAAGCCCTTCAACCTATTTACCCTAACCAATCAACAAGGAATGTGCATTCAATTAATGGATTGGGGCGCAACTTGGCTTTCTTGCCAAGTGCCTGTTAATGGCGGCTTACAAGAAGTGCTATTGGGCGCGCAAGTGCCTGATTACCTAACACAACAAGCCTATTTAGGCGTAACCGTAGGGCGTTATGCCAACCGTATTGCCAACAGCCGTTTTCGTTTAAATGGCAGAACGGTTTACCTTAACGCCAATCAAGGCAAACACCAACTTCACGGCGGCGAAGGCTTTGATAAACGCCGTTGGCAAGTGGAAAAGTGCGGTGATAATTTTGTCCAATTTTCTCTGTTCTCGCCAGATGGCGATCAAGGTTTTGTCGGCAATGTGCAAGTGAAAACCACTTATCGCTTAACGGAACAAAATAGCGTTCGCATTGAATTTGAAGCCCTAAGCGATGCAGACACACCGCTTAATCTCACCAATCACGCCTATTTTAATTTAGATAACGCAAGCCAAGGCGAGGACGTGCGCGGACATTTTCTGCAACTGAATGCGGACTATTTTTTACCCGTGGACGAACAAGGCATTCCGAATGCGCCACTCAAAGCAGTGCAAGGCTCAAGCTTTGATTTCCGCCAAGAAAAAACGCTCGCACAAGATTTCTTACAACAAGAACAGCTGCTCACCAAAGGCTATGATCACGCCTTTTTACTCAATAGCACGCAACCTTGCGCTGTGCTAACTTCCAGCAATCGCCAGCTTTCCCTTGCTCTTTCCACCTCACAACCAGCGTTGCAAATTTACACAGGGAATTATCTGGCTGGCACGCCAAATCGCCTAGGCTATGCTTACCAAGATTATCAAGGCATCGCCCTTGAACCCGAGTGCCTGCCTGACACCCCAAATCACCCAGAATGGCAAAAATACGGCGGCATTGGTAAGAAAAATCGGCCTTATAAACAATGGATTGAGTATCAGTTTGGGGTAAACAATTAAATGTCTTAGAGTATTTTTAGAACTGTAGCGGCAGACTTATAAGCCTGCCGTTCTGTTAAAAATCGCACATATTATGATAACGATGTGCCCATTCGTTTCTGTTAGGGCTTATCTACAACACCACCATATCATCACGATGCACTGCAACAGCGCCGTATTCATAGCCCAAAATTTGCGGAATATCTTGCGATTTTTTGCCTTTGATTAAATTCAACGCATCGCTGTTGTAACGTGGAATGCCAAGGGCGATAATTTTACCGTTAGGCTGTTGGATTTTCACCACTTCACCGCGAGAGAAGCGCCCTTCGATTTGTGCAATGCCTGCTGGAAGCAAGGATTTATGCTGAATTAGCACCGCACTTGTTGCCCCTTCGTCAATGATGATCGTGCCTGCAGATGGTGCTGCGAAAAGCCATTGCTTACGGCTTTCAAGGCGATCTGTTTGTACGGTAAATTTTGTGCCGATATTTTCTCCATAAGCCAGATCCACAATCACATTTGCGCGATTGCCGGGGGCGATAATGGTTTCTACGCCCGAACGGGTGGCAACGTCCGCGGCGATCACTTTAGTGGACATTCCGCCTGTGCCAAGGGTTGTGCCACTTCCGCCGGCAATTTGGCGAATGTCATCAGTGATTTTTTCCACCACGGAAAGCAATTTGGCTTGCGGATTTTTTCTTGGATCGCTATCGAACAAGCCTTGTTGATCGGTGAGTAAATAAAGTTGCTCGGCTTGTGCCAAAATGGCCACCAGCGCTGATAAATTATCGTTATCACCTACTTTAATTTCGGCGGTGGCAACGGCATCATTCTCATTAATTACAGGAATAATTCCGTTATCTAACAAAGCGTTAAGGGTATCCCGCGCATTAAGAAAACGCTCGCGATCTTCAATATCAGCACGGCTGAGCAAAATTTGCCCGATGTGAATATCATAAATGGAAAACAGCTGTTCCCAAGTTTGAATAAGCTGGCTTTGCCCCACGGCGGCTAATAATTGCTTTGATGCAATAGTAGGCGGAAGTTGTGGGTGGTTGAGATAATCGCGCCCAGCCGCCATTGCACCAGAAGTAACAATAATAATGCGAAAGCCAGCTTGGTGCAGTTGGGTGATTTGGCGCACAATTTCCATCATATGTGGACGATGAAGCTTGGTTGTGCCTTGGGTTAAGGTGCTTGTGCCAAACTTCACGACAATGGTTTTCTTTTGTTCCATAAGGGATTTTCCTGTTAATGTTTAATGCGCAAAACCCTATCATTAAATGAGAAAAATTTCATTAAATTTTCACCGCACTTTCTATGATTTAAAACAATCTTTATTACCTAAAAAGCGTTATAATATCGACATTTTTTAATCAACTCATCTTAGCCAAAATGTCAGAGCAAAGTCGTATTGAACGCCAACGTGAAGTAACAAGGTTATGTATAAAAGTCGCATTAATGCTACTTCAACACGGAGCAGAAAGTGCTGTTGTGGTACAAATGTCGCATAGATTAGGACGCGCCTTGGGAATGGACAGTGTGGAATGTGCATTAACGCCCAACGCTGTGATTATCACCACGCTATATCATAATCATTGCATTACCACCGCACGCAAAAATGTGGATCAGGGTATAAATATGCATATTGTTACGGAAGTGCAGCGGGTGGTGATTACTGCTGAACGCCGTATTTATGATCTGCACCAAGTGAAAAAACGCCTTGAGAAAATTAAGCCGTTTAAATATAACCGCTATCTCGTGGTGCTGATGATTGGCTTATCTTGCGCCTGTTTTGCCCATTTATCTGGCGGCGATAGTCGGATTTCACTCATCACCTTTGTTGCCGCGGCCGTTGCAATGTTTATTCGCCAAGCTCTTGCCCATCGGCATTACAATCCGATTATTGTGTTTTCCATTACCGCCTTTATTGCATCGATTATTTCTGGAATGGCGCTGAAATATCAATTAGGCAATGATCCGCAAATCGCCCTTGCTTCTAGCGTGCTTTTGCTCGTGCCGGGCTTTCCATTGATTAATTCGCTGGCGGATATTCTCAAAGGCCACGTTGGTATGGGCTTAGGGCGTTGGACGATTGCCACCATTCTCACCTTTGGCGCGTGTTTAGGCATTGTTTTTGCCCTTGCGCTGTTGAATATTCCCTATTGGGGAGAATTAAAATGACCTTATTGCTGAATTTATTCGATGATATGCTATTCGCCGCCATTCCTGCTGTGGGTTTTGCCTTAGTCTTTAATGTTCCGCCTAACGCATTGAAATATTGTGCAATTTTAGGTGCCTTAGGACACGGTTTACGGACCTTATTAGTGTATTTTGATGTGCCGTTAGTATTTGCTACGTTTGCAGGAGCCAGTTTAATCGGTTTTATCGGCGTGCATTTATCTCATCGTTATCTTGCCCACCCAAAAGTATTTACCGTTGCGGCGATTATTCCGATGATCCCGGGCGTTTATGCTTATAAAGCGATGATCGCCATTGTGCAAATTCACCATTATGGCTTTTCCGATGTGTTATTTGCCCAAATGATTGATTATTTTATTAAAACTGGCTTTATTTTAGGCGCATTGGTTTTTGGCTTGGCGCTACCGGGCTTATTGTTCTATCGACAAAAACCTGTAATATAATAGGCAAGTAAGGTAAATAAAAGGAAAGCAAATGACGCTCAGTTTAATTGTGGCAATGACGAAAAATAATGTGATCGGGAAAGATAACCAAATGCCGTGGCACTTGCCTGCGGATCTTGCGTGGTTTCGTCAAAATACGCAAGGCAAGCCCGTGATTATGGGGCGAAAAACCTTTGAGAGCATTGGTCGTCCGTTGCCGAAACGTACCAATATTGTGCTTTCCCGTTCCCCTTTTCAGCACGAAGGCGTTATTTGGAAAAGTGATTTTGCAAGTGCGGTGGATTTTGTCAAAGATTTTCCCGAAATAATGCTTATCGGCGGCGGTGAGCTATTTAAACAATATCTTCCCATTGCGGATAAACTCTATCTTACTGAAATTCAAGCAGAAATTGACGGCGATACGTTTTTCCCACACATTGATTGGACAGAATGGCAAATTGAATTTGAACAATATCGCTCTGCTGATGAAAATAATCCTTATGATTGCCGATTTTTAATTTTGCAACGAATTAATAGAACTGATTCATAACAAAAAAGGAAGGTCGATTTGGCTTACCTTCCTTAATTGACTAATTAGCTTTATACAAGTGCGGTGCTTTTTTGGTTATTTTTATGCTTTTTTCTGACATTTTGGGCAGAAAAAGCTATTACGTTGCCCGATGACTAAACTTTCAATTTTGGTCCCACACGTTGGACAAGGCTTATCTTTATTGCCGTAAACCCTTAATTCTTGGGCAAAATAACCGGGGCGGCCGTCAGGTTGCAAGAAGTCTTTCAAGGTTGTTCCACCTTGCGCAATGGCGGTGACGAGTACTTGTTTAATGGTTTGAACCAGCAATTCGCATTGTGCCTTGGTTAAGTTTTTGGCTAATTTCAGCGGGTGTAATCCGCATAAAAATAGCGTTTCGTTCGCATAAATATTGCCTACCCCCACGACAACGGCGTTATCCATTAAGAAAGTTTTAAGTGCGGTCTGTTTTTTACGCGATTTTTTGAACAGATATTCCCCAGTAAATTCTGCTGAAAGGGGTTCTGAGCCAAGTTTGGCAAAAAGATGAAAATCCGCTAAATTATCCGTCCAAAGCCACGCACCAAAACGGCGAGGATCATTATAGCGTAGCACTTTGCCGTTATTCATTACGATATCTAAATGATCGTGTTTATCAATGGGGCTGTCTTGTGGCACAACACGCAATGAGCCTGACATTCCCAAATGCCCTATGATCGCCCCCTTTTCCGTATGAATGATCAGATATTTGGCACGGCGGGAAAGGTGGCTCACTTTAACCTGCTTAAACTCACTTAATTGCGGGCTGACTTCCCAACGTAATTTAGGATTGCGCACCACGATTTTTTCAATGGTAAATCCTGTTAAATAAGGGGAAATCCCATTTTTAGTGGTCTCAACTTCAGGTAATTCAGGCATTTTTTCTCCGTGTGAATGATGTGTAGTTCTAATAAAAATTTCTCTGCATTACGCTATAAATAGGGACAATAAAGGAAAATCCAAGAAAAGCGCCTATAAAAGACATAAAAAAACCCGAACACGTCGGGTTTTTCTAATTCATCAAAGCCAAATTATTTGATTTTAGCTTCTTTGTAAATAACGTGTTTACGCACAACAGGATCAAATTTTTTGATCTCCATTTTTTCTGGCATATTACGTTTATTTTTTGTTGTTGTGTAGAAATGACCGGTTTCAGCGGTTGAAACTAAACGGATTTTTTCACGAGCACCTTTAGCTGCCATTTTTTAGCTCCTTAGATTTTCTCGCCACGAGCACGGATTTCAGCTAATACTGCATCAATGCCCTTTTTATCAATAATACGCATACCTTTCGCTGTTAAGCGTAAAGTTACGAAACGTTTTTCAGACTCAACCCAGAAACGGTGAGTGTGTAAGTTAGGAAGAAAACGACGACGTGTCGCGTTCATTGCGTGTGAGCGGTTGTTTCCAACAGCTGGACGCTTGCCTGTTACTTGACAGACTCTAGACATATTAATCTCCAATAAATCAAATATAAGCTCGAGCTTAGGGTTCGGATTACTGCAAACTAAGTTTGCAAGCCACCTCGTCAGGTCGCTGTAACCGACCCGCATACTATATTAAAGGTGGCAAATTATACTCACTTTATTTGCTATACTCAAGCCTAAATCACTTAATTAACGCAATAAATGACAAAAAAATCAGCAATTCCACCGCATGATTCTTGCAGAATGGCTATTATAACCACCCTTTTTCACTAAAAGAAACATAACAGCCTTTGCCGATGACAAAATGATCCAGCACGCGAATTTCCACTAATTCTGCCACTTTTTGGATCTTTTCTGTGATGATCCGATCGGAATTGCTCGGCTCTGCAATGCCTGATGGGTGATTATGCGCCAAAATAATCGCCGCTGCATTACAAAAAAGTGCGCTTTTAACAATTTCTCTGGGATACACTGCGGCTGTGTTGATCGTACCTAAAAACATTTCTTCTTTTTTAATCAGGCGATGCTGATTATCTAAAAAAAGTACCAAAAAAACTTCCCGTTCTTTATGCTCTAGCTCCGTTTGCAAATACATTCTCACCAACTCAGGGCGAGTAAATGCCTGTGTCATTTCCAATTCTTGCAATAAATAACGTTTTGTCATTTCCGTGCTGGCTTGCAGCTGGATAAATTGTGTAATGCCTAAGCCTTTAACGTTGCAAAAGGCTTTTTGATCCGCACTAATTAATTGCCGCAATGATCCAAAATGATCAAGAACCACACGAGATAATTCTATTACCGAACAATTCTTGATTCCCGTGCGTAAAAAAATGGCTAATAATTCGCTATCATCAAGGGCTTCAGCACCAAATTTTAGCAGTTTTTCCCGTGGCATTAAGGTAGTCATTTGTGGCGGTCATTTCGTTTTTTAATATCAAATTGCGGATCTTTTTAACATAGACAGCAGCGTTCTGACAGGCTTCCCTACAACTTTTGCGATCCAGATCGAAAAATTGAATTTTTTATTGGGCAAAATTACAGTAAAATTAACCGCACTTTTAATTTGGATTGATTGGAAATAATGCAAGATCTTCAAGGAAAACGTATTGTTGTTGGCATAACAGGGGGAATTGCGGCTTATAAAAGCATTGAGCTTATTCGCTTGCTTCGCAAAAGCCAAGCGGAAGTGCGTGTTGTGCTAACCCCCGCGGCGGCGGAATTTGTTACGCCCTTAACCCTGCAAGCCATTTCGGGCAACGCGGTGGCACAATCCTTACTTGATCCGCAAGCAGAGCTGGCAATGGGGCATATTGAACTGGCAAAATGGGCAGAGCTTATTGTAATCGCCCCTGCTAGCGCAGATTTTATGGCGCGCTTAAATGCAGGAATGGCCAATGATCTGCTCACGACTATTTGTCTTGCCACCAGCGCACCGATTTTGCTTGCGCCAGCGATGAATCAGCAGATGTTCCGCCAACCCATTACCCAACAAAACTTGACCAGTTTAAAAGCCCGTGGCATTACAACCATTGGGCCTAACAGTGGTGAACAGGCCTGTGGGGATATGGGCTTTGGACGAATGTCAGAACCAGCCGAAATTTACACCGCACTTTGTGAAATCTTGTTAGCGCCACAAGATCTTAGCCACTTAACCATTGCTATCACGGCTGGTCCAACGCGTGAAGCTATTGATCCTGTGCGTTATATTAGCAATCATAGTTCAGGCAAAATGGGCTTTGCTATCGCTGAAGCTTTTGCTAAACGAGGGGCGAAAGTCAAATTAATTGCAGGGCCAGTGAATTTGCCTACCCCTGCTCAAGTGGAACGAATTGATGTGATTTCCGCGCAAGAAATGGCAGACGCCTCTCTTTCCCTTGCGCCACAAGTGGATATTTTTATTGGTTGCGCTGCAGTGGCGGATTACCGTGTCGCGCAAATCGCCGAGCAAAAAATGAAGAAAACTGCCAATAGCGATACGCTCACCTTAGAATTGGTGAAAAACCCTGATATTATTGCGGTGGTGGCGGCGCTGAATGAAAATCGCCCATTTGTGGTGGGGTTTGCTGCAGAAACGCAAAATGTTGCACAATATGCACAAGACAAATTAGTGCGTAAAAATTTAGATCTGATCTGCGCCAATGATGTGTCTAACGGACAAGGCTTTAATGGTGATGACAACCAGCTCCAGCTGTTCTGGCGTGATGGCAGCGTGCAATTACCGCGTAGCCACAAAAAAGATCTGGCGGTGCAACTTGCGCAACAGATTGTAGAACGCTTTCAAGCTCAAGTTTGAACGAAGGAATAAACGAAAAATGAAAAAGATTGACGTAAAAATTTTAGATAGCCGAATTGGCACAGAATTTCCCTTGCCTGCTTATGCCACAAGCGGTTCTGCAGGTTTAGATCTGCGCGCGTTGGTGGAAGAAAGTTTTGAAATTCAACCGGGGGAAACCAAATTAATCCCAACTGGGCTTTCTATTTATATCGCCGATCCTAACCTTGCGGCAGTGATTTTGCCTCGTTCAGGGCTTGGGCATAAAAATGGGATTGTATTGGGCAATTTGGTGGGCTTGATTGATTCCGACTACCAAGGGCCGTTAATGGTATCAATGTGGAACCGTGGCTCGCAACCTTTTAAAGTGGAAGTGGGCGATCGCATTGCGCAGCTAGTTTTCGTGCCAGTGGTGCAAGCAGAATTTAATATTGTGAGTGATTTTGAACAAACAGAACGTGGTGAAGGCGGATTTGGCCATTCAGGCAAACAATAGAGGAACTATGGTCGAACAACAACTGGAAATTGTAGGCATTGAGCCTGCGCCTGAGCAAACTAAGCCAAATAACCCAACTAAGCTCAGCGAAAAAAATACAGAAAAAGCACCGAAAAGCGACAAACGCAGCGTAAAAGAACGCCGTCAGCAAGTGCTAACTGTACTCACTCATATGCTTCATTCTGAACGTGGAATGGAACGAATGACCACCGCACGCTTAGCTGAAGAAATCGGCGTGTCCGAGGCTGCGTTATATCGTTATTTCCCAAGCAAAACCAAAATGTTTGAGGCTCTCATTGATAATTTAGAAAGCAATTTATTCAGTCGCATTAACCATTCGATCAAAAACGAAACTAACACAATGAACCGCGTGCGCGATATTTTGCAAATGATCTTAGATTTCGCACGCAAAAACCCCGGGCTAACTCGTGTGCTAACAGGCCACGCCTTAATGTTTGAAGATCCAAAATTACAAGCACGCGTTGCGCAATTTTTCGATCGCCTAGAATTTCAATTTGTGAATATTTTACAAATGCGCAAACTGCGTGAAGGACGCGCTTTTAGCCTTGATGAACGCATTATCGCCAGTTATTTAGTCAATCTCTGCGAAGGGCAGTTTATGCGTTATGTGCGGTCGAATTTTCGCCATAATTCAAACCAAAACTTTGAACAACAGTGGAAACTTATTGCAGTACACTTTGCATAATAGTAATTTTTAGGTAAGATGATGATTATTCCTTGGCAAGATTTAGAAGAAGAAACGCTCGTTAATATTGCAGAAAGTTTCATTCTGCGTGAAGGGACGGATTACGGTGAACAGGAGCTTTCTCTGCAACAGAAAACTCAAAACTTGCTGACCAACATACGCCAAGGAAAGGCTGTAATTGTTTGGTCGGAATTACACGAGTCCATTGATATTAAAGATAAAATGGAATTTCTTAATCATAGATGATAAATGTAGGAGGACACCGTGCAGGAACAACAAGGGCAACACACTCCACCAATGGATCCAACCTTAGAGTGGTTTTTATCCCATTGTCATATCCATAAATACCCAACCAAAAGCTCAATTATTCACGCAGGTGAAAAAGCAGAAACCCTTTATTATCTCATCAAAGGCTCTGTAGCGATTTTGGTGAAAGATGAAGACGGCAAAGAAATGATCCTAACTTACCTAAATCAAGGGGATTTTTTCGGCGAAGCGGGATTATTTGAAGAAGGTCAGGAACGTTCCGCTTGGGTGAAAACGAAGACGACCTGTGAAGTGGCAGAAATTTCGTACAAAAAATTCCGCCAGCTTATTCAAGTGAATCCCGAAATTTTAATGTATTTATCAGGGCAGCTTGCTCGTCGTTTACAAAATACATCAAGACAAGTTCGCAACCTTGCTTTCCTTGATGTCGCTGGCCGCATAGCGCAAACTTTGCTAAATCTGGCAAAAATGCCTGACGCAATGACCCACCCTGAAGGAATGCAGATCAAAATTACACGACAAGAGATTGGTCAAATGGTTGGCTGTTCTCGTGAAACCGTAGGGCGAATTTTGAAAATGTTGGAAGATCAACATCTTATTTCTGCTCATGGCAAAACTATTGTGGTTTATCATTCAAGATAAAAATATCTATTAACGAAAAGAGCGGTGGAAAATTTAGAAATTTTGCACCGCTCTTTCTTTTTTCAGTTTCTCCACTAGTGCTTATTACCAAAAGGCGGTTTGGCGAACCACACTACAATAAACAGCAACATAAACATTATGGCGGACAACCAAAAAATTTCATTGGCACCGATGATAAATCCTTGCGCGGTAATACTTTGCGCTAAGGACATTGATGTTTGTGTATCATTCAAACCAACTTGCGCCATTGTGTCGTAATAGGCTTGTGCATTGGGGTTATAAGGATTAATCGCTTCGGTAAATTGGGTGTGATGCACTGCTTCACGGTTATACCATAAAAAGGTGGTAAGCGATGTACCGATTGAACCTGCAAGGGTACGCAGAAAATTAAATAAACTTGATGCGGACGCCATTTTTTCTGGCGGTAAACCTGATAGCGTAATGGTGGTGAGCGGCATAAAAAAGCACGCTACGGCAATCCCTTGAATCAGCTGCGGCAGAGCAACATCAGCAAAGGTCATCGCAGGTTCAAAGGTTACGGCACGCCAATGGAAAGTTAGCGCATACACCATAAAACTGATTGTAACCAAAATACGCATATCAATTTTGTAGCCAAAACGCCCGATGATTGGCGAAAGTAAAATCGGGAATAAGCCCACAGGCGCAGCAGCAAGTCCCGCCCAAGTGGCGGTGTAGCCGTACACTTGTTGTAACAGTAAAGGAATCAGCACCACCGAGCCGAGATAGATTAAAAACGCAAGGCTGGTACACAGGCAACCAACACTGAAATTGCGTGATTTGAACAGTGAAATATCCACCACAGGGTTCTCGTCCGTCAATTCCCAAATAATCAACGCAATTAAGGCAATGGCGGAAACGATTGTTAGCACCACGATTTCAGTGGAATTAAACCAATCCTGCTCGCGCCCCTGATCGAGCATTAATTGCAAACAGCCCACGCCTACCACAAGCAGAATTAAGCCCATCATATCAATAGGTTGCTGATAGGTTTTAGTTTCTCGTTTGCCTAAGATTTTCCAACTGAGAAAAATCACACATAGCCCAATCGGCACATTAATGAAGAAAATCCAACCCCAGTGCAGATTATCACTGATCCAACCGCCAAGAATCGGGCCAAAAATTGGCGCAACTACCACAGTCATAGACCAAAACGCCAGCGCCATACTGCGTTTTGCAGGGGGATAATTATTAAGCAATAAACTTTGTGAAAGGGGAATAATCGGCCCTGCTGCTAGCCCTTGGAAGATGCGGCATAAAATCAACATTCCTAGGCTATGAGAAATGCCACATAGCCAAGAAGCCAGCACAAATAATCCTGTGGCGATTAAAAACAAGCGCACTTCACCAAAGCGTTTAGCCAGCCAGCCTGTAATGGGAATAGATACCGCATTTGCCACGCCGAATGAAGTAATCACCCAAGTGCCTTGACTGAACGATGCACCCAAATCCCCTGCAATGGTGGGAATTGCCACATTAGCAATGGTGGAATCCAGCACTTGCATAAAGGTTGCCAAGGATAGGGCAATGGTCATCACCGCAAGGGCTGCGCCCTGAATCGGTTTTTGCATTTTATTCACCTGCATTGGCTTGAATAATTTGTTCGGCTAATTGATGTACAGGGCTTAAATCGTAATCTAGCACCTTGGTTTCATATAGCACTTGGTTTGGACGAGATTCACGCAGCACCTTGCCTTGCGTGTCTGCCACATTCACTTCCACCGTAGCAGAAAGCCCTATGCGCAACGGATATTTTTCTACTTGTTCAGGATCGAGATCGATACGCACTGGTACACGTTGCACCACTTTGATCCAGTTCCCTGTGGCGTTCTGTGCAGGCAAAAGAGAGAATGCGCTGCCCGTTCCCATTGAAATACCGCTGATTTTACCATCAAACCTCACATCATCACCGTATAAATCAAAGACTAATTTCACAGGCTGACCAATGCGCATTTTGCCGAGCTGGGTTTCTTTAAAGTTCGCGTCCACCCACATTTGTTGATTGGAGACCACCGCCATTAACGGACTGCCCACCGCGACTTTTTGCCCCACTTGCACATTACGGCGCGCCACATAACCATCAACAGGGCTAACAATTTGACTGCGTTGTAAGTTCAACCAAGCAAGGGTTAAAGCACTCACCGCATTTTTCACCGCAGGCTGCTCCCGCAACGGTAAATCTTTTAATAAGGCTTGATTAGCTGCTAATTGATTTTGCGTGGCTTGCAGATCTGCTTGCGCCATATTCACCGCTTCTCTGGCGTGCTGTAAGGTTTCTTTATCAATAGATCCCGTTTTGGCTAATTGCTCACGGCGTTGCAAATCACCTTTGGCTTTATTAAGTGCGGTGCTTTTTGCGTTCAAAACCGACTGTAATTGTTTCACCGTAAAATCTAACTGCTCAATTTGGCGCACGCTACTGGCGAGATTATCTTGCGCTTGCTGGAAATGCAGTTTGAGATCCGTATCATCAAGTTGCAATAACACATCGCCTGCGTGGACAAAATCCATATCGTCCACATTAATTTTGCTCACATTGCCGCTCACTTGTGCCGAAATCATCACTTGGTTGCCTGCCACATAGGCATCTTCCGTTTCTTCATAATTTCGCACAAAGAAAAACCAATATACGCTCGTGATAATCGCGATCAGCAGCAAAATCGTAATGAAATAGCCAAGGGCTTTTTTACGTTTGGCTTTTGGCGAAGCCGGTTTTTTGTAGTCTGTTTGTTCGGTCATTTTATTTACCCATTAAAGATTTTCTAAATTGCTGAGCAGTTTGAGTAATAATTGCTTTAACTGCTGTTGTTCTTGCTTGTCTAACACGGAAAAAATGTCATCGACTTGTTTCCATTGATTTGGCAACAGTTGCTCCAAAAACTGTACACCTTGCGCCGTGAGTTTTAAGGAAAAAGCACGGCGATCGCCCGCTACTTCCGTACGTTCTAACCATTCCCGCTTCACTAATTCATCGGCAATGCGTGTGGCATTGGTTTTAGAATAACCAAAAATCTCACTTAATTTGCTCGGCTGCAAAGAATGATTAGGCTGGCAATACAACACGGCCAGAGCCATAAATAGGGTGTCGTTGAGCTGATATTTTTTTAATAACTGATTGCGTCTTTCCACATAATGGCTGCTATTGTGTAGCAACAAACGTGCCAGCAAAATTTGCTCCACAGGCATTGCGGGATTATTTTGTGCTGATTGACGAATTAACTTTTCTTGTTCTGAAAACGAAATCGGCATAGACATAATAATAACTAGGTAGAAAATAAACTGCGTAATAGTAACCTAGGTTACTATTTAAGTCAAAAAAATACCGCACTTTAGTGTAAAGTGATCTGCACCCCAAAAGTTGGACAGCATCCACAAATTAAGGAGCGGATTTTTTATGGGAAAATATTATTCAACAGAGTTTAAACTGTGGGCGATATCGTTAGTCTCTGAGTAGGGAATGAGCGTACGTCAGGCAGCGGAATATTGTGCTCTTTCCAATCATAGCCAAATTGTGATTTAGTTGCAACGCGTATAAAAAATACGGTATTAATGGGCTCATCCGTCAGCCTAATCGAAAGAAGAATGTGATGAGATTACCCAAACGCCCCGTCAAAACCGATGAAAAAGAACTTTTATTATAAGAACTTGAGTCTCT
>NZ_CBCSDH010000018.1:0-44896 GCF_965138825.1 Avibacterium endocarditidis | reverse complement strand
CTTAGAAGTGAAACGCTGTAACGCCGATGGTAGTGTGGGGAATCCCCATGTGAGAGTAGGACACCGCCAGGTATTGAATGAGAGAAGAACGCCATTGAGGGAACTCGATGGCGTTTTTTTATTNGTTTTATTTTATATCTCCTATTTTGGGTTTTATTTTGAGGGGGCTTTTTTCGCTTAATTTAATCTTGTCTATCTTAATTTATCTTCTCTTTTGCTTTCTGGTTTGCTGAATATCGCATTATAGCCGCTTGAATTTTCCCTGGAACGACGGACTTGTTTAGATGGATATTATTGATGCATTAATCCATATCTATAANCATAGATATATAAGAGAATGTAGGCGAATTTGGCTATTTATGTTATTAGCTGAAGCAAATTAAACAAGCTAGGGAATATATAAGAGGAATCTGGCAAAATTACACCGCACTTTGGTTTTATGTTTTTCTAGTAAAAACCTTATAACTGGCTTGAAATTAATTTTTGAAAAGTTAAAGTAAAATCTCTATTTTTCTTAAGAAGAACGAAAAAGATTTTATCAGAATGATTTAGTTATTTTTTAGTAGTTACGTTTATTTATAGATAGATATAGCGGTTACATTATCTCTTATACCCACTCAAAACCTCATTCCAATCCTGTTCTGTAAATTTTATTGCTAGCTTATTTACTTCTTTAATGAAAGAGCGGTGTAATCTGGCGAGATTTTGGGCTTTCCAGTTATTGCCTGATTTTTCGGTGCATTTGTCAAAATCAATCAGCCAGTATTTTTGTTCTGGTGTGGCGAAATGTTGGACTAAAATATTATGGGCGTTAAGGTCGGTGTGGCAGATTTGCCGATCGTGTAATTGACGGATTAAGTGGCCGATTTGCTGCCAATTTTCAGCGGATAAAGAATGGTGCTGCAAAAGTGCGGTGAGATCTTGCGCATTTTCGATTTTTTCACTCAGTAAATCTGCTTGATAGCAAATGCCCGCTTTGCCTTTAATCACTCTTGCGCCAATGGGTTTTGGCACGGGGAGTCCGTCTTGATGTAATTTATTTAACAAATGAAATTCGGCGAAACTGCGCGTGTGTTGAAGATCGTGGAACCAATAACGATCTTTATTCAACTTACCAAATAAACCACCGCGATAATAATGGCGCAAGGCACAATTTACACCAAAAAGATCCGCACTTTGCACAAACCAAGTTGTCCCCCGCCCTTTGGCTGAACCAAGAATACGCTGCTGTTGCTGCCAAAATTGCGGATCAAAATAAGCGCAAGGATCAACTGGTTGTGTTTCCAGATTAAAAATAAAATATTGGTTTTGCTGTTGCAGTTCAAGCATATTCGGCAGATTTCTTATAGAATAGATCAATGAAAATATTCTACTGAAAATAAAAAAGAATGCTACATTAAGCAGAAAAAGTAAGGTAAATCTATGGCACTTTTTTCCACGCCCCCTAAATCTATTTGTATTTTACGCCTTTCCGCCATTGGTGATGTGTGTAATGCGCTGTCAGCGGTACAACAAATTCAGCGTTATTGGAAAGATACCCAAATCACTTGGATTGTGGGCAAAACCGAAATGCAGTTATTGCAAAATGTGAAAGGGATTCGCTTTATTCCTTATGACAAAAAAACCGGCTGGAAAGGCATTTTAGCTTTGTGGAAAACCTTGCGTGGCGAGCATTTTGATGTGCTATTAAATATGCAAACGGCTTTGCGTGCTTCAATGATTTCCTTAGGCATCAAAGCCACTTATAAAGTGGGGTTTAGCAAAAATCGTGCGCGAGAAGGTCAATGGTTGTTTACCAATCGTAAAATTAATGAACCAACTAATCCGCACGTGTTAGCGGGATTTTTGGCATTTGTGGAATATTTAGGCTTGCCTGTGGAAGCGCCTAAATGGGATTTAGCCATTGGCGAAAAAGAAATTTCCGCCGTTCGGCAATTTATTGATCCAACAAGAAAAAATCTACTCATTTCCCCTTGCTCAAGCAAATCAGAAAAAGATTGGCTGGCTGAATGCTATGCAGAAATCGCCAATATCGCCCATCGTCAAAATATTAATGTGATTTTGTGTGGCTCGCCTGCGCCAAGAGAGCAAGCAATGATCGAAAAAATCATCGCATTGTGTGATTTTCAGCCTGTGAATGCGAGCGGCAAAACCTCATTATTGGAATTAAGTGCCTTAATCGGAATGGCGGATTTACTGCTTGCTCCCGACAGCGGCCCTGCACATATTGCTACCGCTCAAGGCACCCCTGTGATCGGCTTGTATGCCTATCATAACCCGCTACGCACAGGCCCTTATAACAATTTGCCCGAAGTGGTTTCCGTGTATGAACAAAATGCCCAGCAAGAATTTGGCAAACCGTCTAGCCAATTACCTTGGGCAACCAAATTGAAAGGCAAAGATTTAATGGCGCAAATTTCTGTGGCAGACGTATTAGAGAAAATGCGCCAGATGGGCTTTATTCAATAAAACTGTTAAAAAATAGCCAAGCATTCGCTATAATACGCCGATTTTTGCGTTCGCGAATGCCAAAAAATAAAGTGCGGTGGAAAATTCTGTAATTTTTCACCGCACTTATCCTTTTGCTTTACCTTGCGAACCTTTCTTTTTATTTCTAGGAAAAACAATGTTTAATAAAATTTTTGAATGGTTTGAAAGTCGCCTAAATGCCTATCCAGAGCAATCACCGAAAACGCCCGAAAAAGGGTTGATCCGCTTTATTTGGTCGAATATGGAAGGAATGCGTGGCTGGATTTTGCTACTTGCGTTGCTCACAGTCGGCACAGGGGTGATGGAAGCCGTGTTGTTCCAGTTTATGGGAATTGTGGTGGATTGGCTTGGCAAGTACACGCCAGCCACCTTATGGCAAGAAAAAGGCCATTGGCTTTTGGCGATGGCAGCTTTGTTAGTGTTCAGCATATTTTGGTCATTTACTGCGTCTGCGGTGCGTTTGCAAACCTTGCAAGGCGTATTTCCAATGCGATTGCGTTGGAATTTCCACCGTTTAATGCTGGGGCAAAGCCTGAGTTTCTATCAAGATGAATTTGCTGGACGCGTATCGGCGAAAGTTATGCAAACTGCCCTTGCGGTGCGTGATACCGTGCTGACCATTGCGGATATTATGGTCTATGTCGTGGTGTATTTCATCACCTCAGGCATTGTGCTTGCCGCGTTAGATGCGTGGTTCTTGCTACCTTTTGCCTTATGGATTGTGGCGTTTATCACGATTTTACGCATTATCATTCCAAAATTAGCCAAAACTGCAGAACGCCAAGCAGACGCACGTTCTTTAATGACGGGGCGAATTACCGATTCTTACGCTAATATTGCCACCGTGAAATTATTTTCCCACGGTTCAAGAGAAGCCAGTTACGCCAAGCGTTCAATGGAAGAATTTATGGTTACCGTACACGCCCAAATGCGTTTGGCGACCTCTTTAGATACCATCACTTACGCCACTAACATCACCTTAACACTCAGCACGGCAATCCTAGGCATTGTGCTATGGAAGCAGGGCAGCGTTGGTGTAGGGGCGATTGCTACCGCCATTGCAATGGCATTACGGGTGAATTTTATTTCCCGCTGGATTATGTGGGAATCCGCACGTTTATTTGAAAATATCGGCACGGTAAATGACGGAATGAACACGCTAACCAAACCGCATACTATTGTGGATAAACCGCAAGCCTTGCCATTAAAAGTAAGCAAAGGGGAAATTCGCTTCAATGATGTCAGTTTCTCTTACGATCCACAAAAACCATTGCTAAACCACTTTAATCTCACCATTAAACCGGGGGAAAAAGTGGGCTTGATCGGTCGTTCAGGGGCGGGGAAATCCACCATTGTAAACTTGCTATTACGTTTTTACGAAGCAAATCACGGCGACATCACCATTGACGGACAAAATGTGTGTGATGTTACGCAAGAAAGTTTACGTAGCCAAATTGGCTTAGTGACGCAAGATACCTCGTTGCTGCACCGTTCCGTGCGCGAAAACATCATTTACGGCCGCCCAACTGCTAGCGATGAAGAAATGATCTCTGCTGCACAGCGTGCTGAAGCGTCAGAATTTATTCCTTATTTGAGCGACTCAGAAGGCCGAACAGGCTATGATGCTCACGTTGGTGAGCGCGGTGTGAAACTTTCTGGCGGACAACGTCAGCGTATCGCCATTGCCCGCGTAATGCTAAAAGATGCGCCAATTCTGTTGTTAGATGAAGCCACCAGCGCGCTAGATTCCGAAGTGGAAGTGGCGATTCAAGAAAGCCTAGATAAAATGATGGAGGGCAAAACCGTGATTGCTATCGCCCACCGTCTTTCCACCATTGCTGCAATGGATCGCTTAATCGTGCTAGATAAAGGCCATATCGTAGAACAAGGCACGCACAACGAATTGCTCGCCCAAAATGGACTTTACGCCAAACTCTGGCACCACCAAAGCGGTGGTTTTTTGAGTGAAGAATAGATAGCATTAAATATCAAAGCAAGATTGCCGAACAATCTTGCTTTTTTTGTATTTATATTATTCCAATACTTTCCACGTGCGATAACCATAAATTGCAATGGCAACAAAGCAGATAAGTGGTAGTACGAAAGAAACATTGACTGCTGGCATTCCAAAAATTTCGCCTTGGTCAATAAGAATGCCTTGCAATGGTGGCATTAACGCACCACCGACAATTGCCATTACTAAACCAGCTGCGCCTAAGGTGGCTTCTTCTTTTAAGCCATAAAGTGCAATGCCGTAAATGGTTGGGAACATTAGGGACATAAAGGCTGAAGTGAGAATTAAGCAATATAAACCGCCCACACCGTCAATAAAGATAACACCAAGGATACTAAAGAAGCCGCCTAATGCGAAAAGGTATAACATGAGTTCTGCTTTGAGATATTTCATAATACTGGTGCTAATAAAGCGGCTTACGATAAAAATACCCATTGCGATAATGTTGTAGTTTTGTGCTTCTGCTTTGGTGAAGCCCAAACGTTCTGCATATTGAATAATGAAAGTCCAGCACATAATTTGCACACCAACATAGAACACTTGCGCAATCACCCCTTCGCGATATTTTGCTTTTGCAATTAAGCGGTTAAAGGCTTCACGGAAAGACAGTTTTGTGCCTTGTTCAATTTTAGTTGCAGGCATTTTGTATAAACCAATCACTAATATAATCACGACTACCACAAGTCCCACAACTAAATAAGGATTGCGGATAATTTCTAAATCGTGGGTACGCACGGCGGCTTTTTCTGCTGCGGATAAGGTGTTGAAAATCAGATTACCTGCTGCATCACGTTTGTCAGATTCCAAATTCACTAACACGATTTGTGAGGCAACAAACATTCCTGTAATCGAACCGAGCGGATTAAAAGATTGCGCTAAATTCAAACGGCGAGTAGCAGTTTGTGGATCACCCATTGAAAGAATATAAGGATTGGCAGTGGTTTCTAAGAACGCCAAGCCAAAGGTTAAGATATAGAGCGAGAATAAAAAGAAGGTAAATTGTTCATAGCGTGCCGCAGGATAGAACAAAAATGCCCCGACTGCATAGAGGGCTAGCCCAAGCAATACGCCTGATTTGTAGTTATAACGGCTAACAAATAATGCGGCAGGAATGGCCATTGTGCCGTAACCACCATAGAAAGCAAATTGCACTAATGCAGCTTCTGAGGCGGGAATTTCCATTACAGTTTGGAATACCGCAACCATTGGATTGGTAATATCATTGGCAAATCCCCATAGTGCAAATAATGTCGTGATTAAAATGAAGGGGACGACAAATTGTTTTTCAAGAATTTTAGCACTCATAATGTTCTCCTTGTGTGAGAAACAAACTCATTGCATTTTCAAAAAAACCGATAGAAAAATGAGCTTATTTAATTAACTATTCTTCAATACGCAATCCATAAGATTTAAATTTTTCTAACACTTCTGCCATTTGCGTTTCTGATAAAAGCGGAATGTCAAGGCCTGTTGCGAGCAATTTCATATACCACTGTGCCAATACTTCCACTTCGTGTGCGAGCCAAAGTGCTTTATCAAGATTTTGTTCTGCTGCAATTAAACCGTGATGAGCGAGTAAAATTGCTTTTGAGGTTTTAATGCCTTGTGCCACATATTCCGCCAATTGGTGTGTACCGAATGTGGCATAAGGGACACAAGGAATATGATCTGTCCCGCCAACAGCAATCATATAATGGAAAGGGGGAATGGGTTTTTCGAGAATTGAAACGGCAGCACAATTCACCGCGTGATTATGCACCACGGCATTAACATCAGAGCGAGCTTGATATACCGCTAAATGGAAATGCCATTCGCTGGAAGGTAATTTTCCTTTTTCATAATGGCCTTGTTTGTCCACATAAACAATACTGTCTGGTGTCATTTGTTCGTAAGGCGTTCCCGTGGGAGTAATTAACATTCCGTCTTGATAACGAACGCTAACGTTGCCGGCGGTGCCTTGGTTTAAACCTAATTTCGTCATTTCAAGGCAAGTATCAATAATTTTTTGTGAGAGCTGTTGTCTGTTCATTTTTATTTCCTTACTACTATTGGATCGAAATCGGGGTAACCCCTTTTTTCAAAATAATATTGCCGTATTTGGCACATTCCCCTGTTACCACGATGGCATAGGCTTGCTTCGCACGCTCATAAAAATCAAAACGATCGATACGGCTTAATTTAGGCAAATTTTGCACCGCACTTTGGTTTTCTGAAGCCTGTGCGATCACATTGAGATAACGCATTTCTACGTTGGGATCGAGGCTGTCGCCACTGACCGCCTGCATCATAATCAGCGGTGCGTCCACATAAGCATCAAATTCAAACAATGGTGTGATGCCACTTAGCAAGGTGGCAATGCCAACACCGTCTGCTCGAAGCACGCGTGAATGCAGTTGATGAGCGGGAAAGTGAGCATCAGCGAGAACGATTTCATCGCCGTGTCCCATTTCGGCAAGGGTTTTTAATAAGTCTGGTGAAAGACTGGGGTGAATACCTTTTAACATTATTTGTTCTCCATCAGTTGTTGATAAAGTGCGGTGTGATTTGAAGGGAAAATGCGTTGTTTGTTTGGCTGCATTTCGCCTTGCGCTTGTTGTACATTGTCATACACGCCAACGCCCGCCAGAGTAAACATTGCCGCACCTAACACGGTGCTTTCTGCCACGTCCACAATATCAATAGGTAAATTCAGCACATCAGCACGAATTTGATTCCACAGACGATTTTTAGAACCGCCACCCACGCAAATTAAGCTCTCCGCTTTGAAATGGCTGACTTGTTGCAGAATATCTAAGCCTGCTTTAAGTTGATAAGCCATATATTCCAACGCCGCACGATAAATTTGCCCACGCGAGCTGTGCATTGAAAGCCCGACAATTTGCCCGAAACCTTGTCCGTTATCCGCAGGATTAAACTTGCCACTAAAGCGAATGCCCTGTGATCCCACGGTTGCTGCTGAGCCTTCTGCGATCATTGTTGGGTAATATTCTTCAGTATCTTTTACATCGGCAAAGAAAGTTTTGCCCACCCATTCCATCACGCCAGAGCCAATCCATTGCACTGCAGGATTAAAGCAACGAGATAGTGCGTCAAATTCCGTGGTTAAGCCTTGTGGCACAAATTCAATGTGTGGCTCGGCTTTTTCGGTGCGCGCCATTAAAATCTCCCAAGTGCCTGAACTTAGCACCGGTTGATTTAGCCCTGCGCCTGAGCCAAAAACCGCAAATTGGGTATCGTGTCCGCAAGAAATCACCGGAATAGGATTTAACCCTAGCTGCTGACAAAGTGCGGTGGATAACACGCCAATTTTTTCACCTGCACTCACCATTGGTGGAAAATGTGTTTCTTGTAGCCCTAATACATTTAGCACTTCCGTATCCCAAGTTTGGCTTTGCAAATCGGTCATCATTGAGGTACCAGCCATTGTGCGATCGGTGCTAAAAACACCTGTTAAACGTTGGTTAAGCATTGATGAAATGAACACAAATTTATCCATTTTTTGCAAAATTTCAGGTTCATTTTCTTTTAGCCATAACAGTTTAAATAGGGTGTTAAAACTGTATTGCCCAATTCCGTTCCGTTGATAAAGTGCGTTTACATCAAGGTATTGTGCAAGATTTTCCATAATGAAAATGGTGCGTGGACATTGCCAAGAAATAATCGGGTAAAGCTGATTTCCAGCCTTATCGAAAGGTGCGCCATCTACCCCAAAGGTGGTGACGCCAATCCCCACAATATCTTGCAAAGAATGGGATTGTTTGAGCTGAGTTAAGGTTTTTTCGGCACAAATTAACAACTTCTGCCAGATTTCTTCAATATCCCAAATATAAAAATGGGGATACTGCGGATCAGGTTGAGCGCGATTTGGCTGATGATGAGAGGCCAAAATCTTGCCTTTTTGATCAATAGCAATAGTGCGTAAATTGGTTGCGCCACAATCAAAAATCAGTGCGATTGCCATAAAACCTCCGAGAGTTCTATTTCAAAAGTGCGGTTAAAAAACACCGCACTTTTCCTTTAGCGATTATTTATAAAGTGGCCCAAAGTTTGCGCAAGCACGGTAATCTTGCCCTTCTTTGTCTTGACCAAAGCCATTCCACGCACTTGGGCGGAAAATATCTTGTTCAGCCACATTGTGCATACACACAGGAATGCGCAACATTGATGCAAGGGTGATGAGATCCGCACCAATATGACCATAAGTGGCAACGCAGTGATTTGCGCCCCAGTTCGCCATAACAGAATACACATCAGTGAATGCACCTGTGCCTGTTAAGCGCGGTACGAACCAGGTGCAAGGCCAAGTTTCGTTGGTGCGTTTCATTAGGGTGTCGTGAACCTCAGCAGGTAAATCAATTGACCAACCTTCCGCAATTTGTAGTACAGGGCCAATGCCGCGAATAATATTTAAACGGTGTATCGTAAATGGCATTCCGCCTTTAGTGAGATATTGTGATGAGTAACCGCCGCCACGGAAATATTCATACACCGCAGGACACCAACGGGTGTTTTCCACACAGCGTTTGCCATCTTCTTCCGTCACTTCCCAAGCAGGCTTAATGACAGGATTGCCTTTTTCATCCGTATGCTGGCCTGTGCCGTCTAAGGCGGCAGAACCTGAGTTAATCAAATGGATAAAGCCACTTTCTGGGCGGAAGCCAGTGGCACGTTCCACTGCATCAGGACTCCAATAGGTGCGAACATCGGCAAAGATTTGTGCTTGCCCAGTAAGCTGATTACCAAACAGCATACATACGCCATTGAGGGAGTCATTTTCCGTAGCAAGAATGTAAGGTGGGCGAACTCCGTTCCAGTCGTAGGTGGAGTTAAGAATAGCTTCCATAAAATCGCCATTTGGCATATGGTCTGTCCAATGACGTTGTCCTTGGAAACCTGCTGCAATCGCGTTATGTCCAAGAGCTTCTTCACCATAATTGAGCTGCGCTAATTTTTCATTGCCCGCCATCAGATCACGCGTGATGATTGCCATTTTCACCACGTTTTCCCAAAGCTTCGCTTTTTGTTCTGGGCTATCTTGATGATCTGGGTGATTGACATCAACACCTTCTTTGCAATAGGTTTTCACCCATTGAAGTGCCAATTCCACTTCTTCCTCATCATAAATTTTGCGGTCAAGACGGCGTTTAATTTCGCTCATATCCACATATTCATTGCGCATTCCTAAATATTCTTGGAAGAATTTTTGATCCACGATAGATCCTGCAATTCCCATAGAAACAGAGCCGATAGAAAGATAGGATTTGCCGCGAATGGTCGCCACAGTTAGTGCGGCGCGAGCAAAGCGTAGGAGTTTTTCTTTAACGTCTTCAGGAATACTGGTATCAGAGGCTTCTTGCACTTCTGTGCCATAAATAGAAAAGGCAGGTAGGCCCATTTGTGAATGGCCGGCTAATGCGGCAGCTAAATAAACAGCACCGGGGCGTTCTGTGCCATTGAATCCCCAAATGGCTTTTGGCATATGCGGATCCATATCAATGGTTTCTGAACCATAACACCAGCAAGGGGTAACGGTAATCACAGCGCCTACATTGGCGAGTTTAAATTTTTCTGCACAAGCAGCAGCTTCGGCCACGCCACCAATACAAGTATCTGCGATAACACATTCCACAAATGAACCGTCCGTATGGCGAATATGGCTTTCTAATAAATTGGCAACCGATTTTGCCATATTCATCGTTTGATCTTCGAGCGATTCACGCACGCCCATACGGCGGCCATCAATGGTTGGGCGAATACCAATTCTAATTGGGGCTGATTTTAATACTGTCATTGTGTTTTCCCTCTATACTAAGCCGAGCTTTATTCCGCTATGGGTATTGTGTTGAATAAAGTCAGCAAGATTTATTGAAAAAGTACGACTTGGGTAAAATGAATTGCTTTCATCGCACATACGGCAAGAATGGAACGGTGGAGCAATATCGTTATGCAATGTGCTGCATCAACTTTATTGTTCAATAAATCAGAAAAAGAGAATAGTTTTTTAGCAAGTTTGTGTGATTTTTGCGGAATAGATCACAAAAAATGCCCGATTTAGAGGGGGTAAAATGCCCGTTTTTGGTATTAAAAGCAAAATCGGGCATTAAAACGAAAAAGTGCGGTCAAAAAGCAAGGTGAATTTCTTGCTCTTTACAATAGTTTTGTAAACCTTCATTTGGGGCTTGATCAGTAAATAAAATATCCAGTTGAGAAAGCTCACCGAGTTTGATTAAATTTTTCCGCTCAAATTTAGAGCTATCAAGCAGTAAAAATTTCTGCCCAGAGGCGTCAATCATTTTGCGTTTAATGGACGCGTTCAGCTCGTTGGATTCCCAAATGCCACCATTGCTATCAATGCCAGTACAAGAAAACACACAAAGATCAATATGCAAGCGGAGCAATAATTGCTCAGAGAGCGGCCCATAAAAGGCAGCATATTTGGCGGAATAGACCCCGCCGGTGGCAATGGTTTTTATGTTGGGTTTATTGGCTAATGCATTGATATTGTTCATAGAATTGGTTACCACGGTGCAAGGAATATCGGGAATAAGCTGAGCAAAATGCCAGCTACTGGAACTGGCATCAAGCCCGATCACCGCCCCTTCAAACACATATTCTACCGCTTGTTGTGCGATGTATTTTTTCGCTTCAGAATTTAACCGTTGTCTTGCTTGAAAGGAACGCCCAATGTCTTTAGACTGGCAACTCATCGCCCCGCCGTGAACGCGATGCAATAAGCCTTTTTGATTTAACGCTCGCAGATCACGGCGAATGGTTTCGACCGATACACCAAATTGCTCGGCGAGGGCATTGACATTCACTTTTCCAGTCGCGTTCACTAGCTGTAAAATTTGCGATGTTCTACTTGGCATTTTTCCTCCAAACGGTCAAAGCAGGCATTAAACCCACAAAAATTTAATAGCCACTTCCTTGCACTTTCTCCCCCTGTACAATCGCAACTCCCGCACTTACGCCTAATCGGGTTGCTCCTGCTTCAAGCATTGCCAGAGCGGTGACAGTGTCGCGAATGCCGCCAGAGGCTTTTACCTCCACCGCATCGCCAACGGTTTGTTTCATCAAGGCGACATCTTCAACGGTTGCCCCGCCTTTGTTAAACCCAGTGGAGGTTTTGACAAAGGCAACGCCCAGTTTTTTACAGATTTCACAGGCTTTCACGATCTCTTCTTTGCTGAGCAGGCAGGTTTCTAAAATCACTTTTAAGGTTTTGCCTTGACAGGCGGTAAGCACTTCGGCGATGTCTTGCTCTACGGCTTGCCATTGTTGTGCTTTCATAAGTCCTAGGTTAATCACCATATCAATTTCATCAGCCCCTTGCTTAATGGCTTCTGAGGCTTCAAAGGCTTTCACTTGGCTTAAATTTGCCCCTAAGGGAAAGCCAACAACGGTGCAAATTTTCACCGCACTTTTCTCTTTGCCATTTTGCGTGAGTGCCTGCTTAGCCAGTGGAATATAGGCGGAGTTTATGCACACGGAACAAAATTGGTGTTCAAGCGCTTCTTGGCATAAGTTAAGAATATCTTGTGGGGTTTTATCTGCGCCAAGGGCGGTGTGGTCAATGTATTTGGCAATATCTTGTGGTTGCATTGTGTGTCCTTAATCTTGTCTGGATTTGTGCTATATCATAACCTAAAAGCGGTGGTGAGCGCGAAATTTCTTTAGCCCTTATGCGCAAAATCCTTTAGAATAAACGGCAATATTGAAATCAAATGAGGATTGAAAAATGATTATTGTAACTGGCGGCGCAGGCTTTATTGGCAGTAACATCGTAAAAGCGTTAAACGAGATTGGACGCACAGATATTTTAGTGGTGGACGATTTAAAAGACGGCACAAAATTCGTCAATTTAGTGGATTTGGATATTGCGGATTATTGCGATAAAGACGACTTCATTGCGTCCATTATGGCAGGCGATGATTTAGGCGAGATTGATGTGATCTTCCACGAGGGGGCGTGTTCTGCCACCACCGAATGGGACGGCAAATTTGTGATGGAAAACAATTATGAATATTCCAAAGAGCTATTACATTATTGTTTAGATCGCCAAATTCCGTTCTATTATGCGTCCAGCGCTGCCACCTATGGCGACAGCGACACCTTTGTCGAAGCGCGTGAATTTGAAAAACCTTTAAATGTATATGGTTATTCCAAATTTTTATTTGATGAATATGTGCGTAAAATCCTGCCAGAAGCCCAATCACCTGTGTGCGGCTTTAAATATTTCAACGTTTATGGCCCAAGAGAACAACACAAAGGCAGTATGGCCAGTGTGGCTTTCCACCTTGATAACCAAATTTTGAAAGGGGAAAATCCAAAATTGTTCGCCGGCAGCGAACATTTCTTGCGTGATTTTGTCTATGTTGGCGATGTGGCAGCAGTAAATATTTGGTGCTGGCAACACGGCATTTCGGGCATTTACAACTGCGGAACGGGCAAAGCGGAAAGTTTCGAGGCCGTAGCGCAAGCGGTATTGAAATTCCACGGCAAAGGGCAAATTGAAACCATTCCATTCCCAGAGCATTTAAAAAGCCGTTACCAAGAATACACCCAAGCGGATCTCACCAAACTGCGCGCCACAGGTTATGACAAACCATTCAAAAGCGTTGCCGAAGGTGTCAGCGAATATATGGCGTGGTTGAATAAATAACATAACTACGTAATTAAATCAGATGTAAGGGCGAACCTGTATGTTCGCCCAAAATAAACAGGATTAGTCGTAAAAAATTAGCAGAAATTTCACCGCACTTTTCTTTTTAGCTAAATATAAGTGCGGTGGGAAATTGGCGATTTTTGAGTGAGCGAACATAGCGTTTCCCCGACAATTGATATAATTCACACATTAATGAGAACCGCAGAATGAACATCTTAATAATTGGCCCATCTTGGGTTGGCGATATGATGATGTCGCACAGTTTATATCAATGCTTAAAACAGCAATATCCTGATTGCCAAATTGATGTGCTTGCGCCAAATTGGTGTAAACCCTTGTTGGAAAGAATGCCGGAAGTCAGAGGGGCGCTCACAATGCCCATCGGACACGGCACCTTTGGCTTGAAACAGCGCTATGAAATTGGGAAAAGTTTAAGAAATCAATATGATATGGCGATTGTGTTGCCAAACTCACTCAAATCTGCGTTTATTCCTGTGTTTGCCAAAATTGCTCGCCGCCGTGGTTGGAAAGGGGAAAGCCGTTATTTCTTTTTGAATGATTTACGCGCTAATAAAAATGATTACCCAATGATGGTGCAGCGCTATGTGGCATTGGCTTATGAAAAAAACGCCGTGCCAACGGCAGCACAAATGACCTTTCCTTACCCTTATTTACAGGTGAGTAGCCAACAAATCGAGCAAACCAAAAGCCATTTTCACGCACAACTTGCACAGGCAGAAAATCGCCCTGCGATTGGTTTTTGCCCGGGTGCGGAGTTTGGCCCTGCCAAGCGTTGGCCGCATTATCATTATGCTGTGCTTGCTCAAATGCTGATTGAAAAAGGTTACAGCATTCGTCTGTTTGGTTCAGCAAAAGATGAACAAGTGGGCGATGAAATTCGTGCCAGTCTGCCAGAAAACTTGCAGCCTTATTGCTTAAATTTAGCGGGGCAAACCAGCCTTAATCAAGCGGTAGATTTAATCGCAGATTGCAAAGGCGTGGTTACCAACGATAGCGGATTAATGCACGTTGCGGCGGCAGTCCAGCGTCCACTTGTGGCGCTTTATGGCCCAACTAGCCCGCAATACACCCCACCATTATCCCATCAAGCGGTGATTATTCGCTTGCAAAAAGGCGGATTAGAAAAAATTCGTCAGGGCAAAGACAGCGCCGAAGGCTATCATCAAAGCCTTATCGACATCACGCCTGCAATGGTAATGGAAAAATTAAGCGAAATTTTACCGCACTTTGATCAGGCATAAATAAGGCAGAAAGATGCGAATTTGCTTAGTAAAAACGTCTTCAATGGGTGATGTGATCCACACCTTGCCCTCATTGACCGATGCACAAAAAGCTTTGCCTCATTTACAAGTGGATTGGGTGGTGGAAGAAAATTTTGCGGAAATTCCTACTTGGCATTCGGCGGTGAAACAGGTTATCCCCGTTGCCATTCGCCGTTGGCGCAAACAGCTTTTACAACGCAAAACTTGGCAAGAATGGCAAGCCTATCGTCAATTATTACAACAAAATCAATATGATGCCGTGATTGATGCGCAAGGCTTGGTGAAAAGTGCATTGTTCGCCGTACGTCTAGCGCAAGGGGTAAAACACGGCTATGATAAACATTCCGCACGCGAGCCTTTGGCTGCCTTATTTTATGATGAGCGCTACGCCATTGATTACCAGCAACACGCTGTAGAACGCATTCGTCAGTTATTTGCGCAAGCCTTGGGCTATGCGTTGCCGAGCCAACAAGGGGATTATGGCATTGCACAGCATTTTCCTGTGCAAAAAAGCCTGCCGCCTTATGTGTTGTTGATTCACGCTACCACGCGCGCGGATAAACATTGGCGCAATCAAGAATGGAAAAAATTAGCGCAAAATCTCACCGCACTTGGGTTTGCCGTGCATTTGCCTTGGGGAAATAAGAAAGAAAAACAGGCAGCGGAATGGATCGTGCAAGGCATTGAAAATGCCGTTGTTCTACCGAAAATGGATCTCACCGCCTTAGCCCAACATATCGCCAATGCCCAAGCGGTGGTTTCCGTGGATACTGGGTTGGCGCATCTCACCGCCGCCTTGGATAAACCGAACATCACTCTTTATGGCGCAACCAACCCAGATTTAATCGGCACTTACGGCAAAAATCAATATCACTTACAAGCGCCTACAATGGCACAGATTTCTGCCGAAGCGGTGTTGCAGCGCTTGCGCCCTTTGCTCTAATTTGATTTTAACGCCCCTTGCAAGCGCCCTTGATTTTCACGCAATAATTGCACCGCACTTGGATAATCCAAGTCCGCCAGCAACATTAAGATGGCCACTTTTGCATTGTTGTGTGCGGCGTTAAGGGTTTGTTCTGCTCGTTCAGCGGTGCAATCTGTCGCCTGCATTACGATACGCACAGCACGTGCCACTAATTTTTGATTGCTGGCTTGCACGTCCACCATTAAATTTTGGTAGCATTTACCCATTAGCACCATACTGGCAGTGGTGAGCATATTCAGCACCAGTTTTTGCGCCGTGCCAGATTTCAAACGGCTTGAGCCAGTTAGCACTTCCGCACCTACCGCAGTGATAATGGCAATTTCCGCCACCTGTGCCATCGGTGAATTGGCGTTGCTAGCAATGGCCACCGTGGTCGCGCCTAAGGATTTCGCATAATCTAAGCCGCCTAGCACATAAGGCGTGCGGCCGCTGGCAGCAATCCCGACCAAAATATCTTTCTCATTAAAATCAATTTCTTGCAAATTTTCCACCGCACTTTGTGGATTATCTTCCGCCCCTTCAATGGGGTGGCGCAAAGCACGTTCGCCCCCAGCGATAATGCCTTTTACCATTTCATTGGAAACGCCAAATGTAGGCGGACATTCTGACGCATCAAGCACGCCCAAGCGCCCACTTGTGCCAGCCCCGAGATACACCAAACGCCCCCCTTGCTGAAACGCCTGCACGATTTTTTCCACCGCTGCGGCAATTTGTGGCAAGCATTTTTCAATAGCCAATGGCACGTTTTTGTCTTCCGCATTCATTAATTGCACGATTTCCAACGCCGAAAGCTCGTCCAAATTCATTGAGTTCGGATTACGCTGTTCCGTGCTAAGTTGCGAAAGTTGATTGAGTAATGGGTTGTTTTTCATTTTTTGTCTCTTTGGTTTTTTGAGAGGATTTGCGTAGGGTGGGCTTTAGCCCACCAATGGGAAAATCACATTAAATGGTGGGCTAAAGCCCACCCTACACTGTAATGGCGTATTATCTCGTAGGGGCGGACCGATGTGTCCGCCTATTTAAAATCGCGATTTATTCTATTAAAAATAAAAGTGCGGTGAAATTTTGCCAGTTTTTCCTACGATTAATTCTGTCCATTTCGGGCGAACACATAGGTTCGCCCCTACGAAAATTATTCTTTATAAAATAATGTGTTACAGTTACTTCTAGGTTCTAGCCCTATTTATTATTTAACAATCCTTAGGATAAATCACCCCTAAACTCACCGCTTTTGTTGCGCCGGTAACGCTCGGTTCGTTGGAGGGTAAATTTTCCATTCGACGGTAAGCTAGCCACGCAAAGGCAGCGGCTTCTAAATAATCTGCGTCTAAGCCATAATCTGTGGTGGTGGCGATTTGCCAATGGGGTAATAAATGTTGCAAGTGAGCCATAATAACAGGGTTTTTCGCGCCGCCGCCGCAGACTAATAATAAACAAGGAAGCGTGTTGTGTTGGCTTAAATGTTGCAGATCTTGCGCGCTGCATTGTGCGGTAAATTCCGCCAGCGTTGCTTGCACATCTTGGGGGAGAAGTGCGGTGTGTTTTTGCAGAATTTTTTCTAGCCAAGCCAAGTTGAATAACTCTCGCCCCGTGCTTTTCGGCGCAGGCAAGGAAAAATAAGGATCTGCCAACAAATCTTGCAATAATGCAGGATTGCTTTGCCCAGACGCTGCCCATTCGCCATTTTTATCATAGCTTTTCCCCTGATGTTTGGCGATCCAACTATCTAGCAACGCATTGCCCACTCCTGTGTCGTAACCTAGCACAGGTTGGTTTGGGAGCAGCACAGAAATATTGCTAATCCCACCAATATTCAGCACCACGGTGTTTCGCGTAGGATCAGCAAACACATTGTGGTGGAAAGCAGGCACGAGTGGTGCGCCCTGTCCGCCATAAGCCATATCTTTACGGCGAAAATCAGCCACGGTAGTAATGCCTGTACGAGCAGCGATAATATTGGCATCGCCTAATTGCCAAGTGAAAGGGAATTGCCCTTGCGGTGCGTGCCAAATGGTTTGTCCGTGGCAGCCTACCGCCTGAATTTGTTCTGCGCGAAGAGAATGTTTCGCCAAAAATCGGTTGATACTTTCTGCATAAAGTACGCCAAGTTGATGATCCAGCTCACCAATTTGCTGTAACGTGCCTTGCCCTTGCTGGCAAAGTGCGGTGAGATTTTGACGCAAATTTTGTGGCATTGGCACAAAATCTGTGGCGACCACTTGCGCAGGCTGAGTGGAAAAATCCATTAGCGCGAGATCCACGCCGTCAAGGCTCGTGCCAGACATCACGCCAAGGTAATAATGGGGTTGCATAAACATTTCCATAGAAAATTTGAATTGGCGATATTCTATTATAAAATAGGACAGATTTTTATCTTAAACCGACAGAACAAGGATTTTTATGAAAAATTTAAGCGTAGTGATTTTGGCCGCGGGCAAAGGCACAAGAATGTATTCCGACTTGCCAAAAGTGTTGCATAAAGTTGCAGGCAAGCCAATGGTTAAGCACGTTATTGATACAGCCAAACAGCTCAATGCCGATAATATTCATTTAATTTATGGCCACGGCGCAGAATTATTACAACAACACCTTGCCGATGAAAATGTAAACTGGGTGCTACAACCTGTGCAACTTGGTACAGGACACGCAATGCAACAGGCTGCGCCATTTTTCGCAGACGATGAAAATATCGTAATGCTGTATGGCGATGCACCGCTTATCACCGCGCAAACCTTGCAAAAACTGATTGATGCTAAACCAGAAAACGGTATTGCCTTATTAACTGCGCATTTGGACGATCCGACAGGCTACGGGCGGATTATTCGTCAAGATGGTAATGTGGTTGCCATTGTCGAGCAAAAAGATGCGACGCCAGAACAATTAGCCATTCAAGAAGTGAATACCGGCGTAATGGTTTCCAGTGGCGCGAGTTTCAGAAAATGGCTAGCAAAATTGGATAATAATAATGCGCAAGGCGAATATTATATGACCGATGTGATTAAATTCGCCAACCAAGACGGCTGCAAAGTGGCTGCTGTGCAAGCGCAAGATTTAATGGAGGTTGAAGGCGCAAATAACCGCTTACAACTGGCTGAGCTTGAGCGTTATTATCAACGTAAACAAGCGGAAAAATTATTGCTAGCGGGCGTAAGTTTGCGTGATCCAAACCGTTTTGATTTGCGTGGTGAAATCACCCACGGTAAAGATGTGGAAATTGACGTGAATGTAATTATCGAAGGCGCCGTCAAATTGGGTAATCGCGTCAAAATTGGCGCAGGTTGCGTGATCAAAAACTGCGTGATTGGCGATGATGTAGAAATCAAACCTTATTCTGTATTTGAAGATGCTGTGATTGGCGAAGAGGCGAAAATTGGGCCTTTTGCCCGCCTTCGCCCCGGTACAGAGCTTGCCGCACAAACCCATATCGGCAACTTTGTCGAAGTGAAAAAATCACAAATTGGCAAAGGCTCGAAAGTGAACCACCTAAGCTATGTGGGCGATAGCGAAATTGGCGCGAATTGTAATATTGGCGCAGGTACCATCACTTGTAACTATGACGGCGTAAACAAATTCAAAACCGTGATTGGTGATGATGTGTTCGTGGGTTCAGACAGCCAACTGGTTGCCCCAGTAACCATCGCCAAAGGCGCAACCATCGGCGCTGGCACAACCGTTACCAAAGATATTGCAGAAAACGAACTGGTGATCTCACGCGTCCCACAACGCAATATCCAAGGTTGGAAACGCCCAGAAAAACTCGAGAAAAAATAACGTGGTTACTCTCATTGCTGGTTATGATGATTTTTTAGTCAAAAGTGAAAATGAATGGAACATCTTGCCAATCTTTTTGACTAAGTAGCGATGCCGTTATGCAATGCGCATCAATAATAAGCAATGATGCCCTGCGATAAAGTGCGGTGCATTTTATCGCAGTTTTTTATTTTTAATGATCGAAAGGAAAGTTTATGACAACTGAAAATGCTCAAGCCGCTGAAAATACAGTGGATATTCAAGCGCAAACTTCAGCGTTGATTGAAAAGGTTCATTCAATGGATATGAACACGCTCTTGAATGATTATGTGATCCCTTATGGCACAAAAATTCTGCTTGCGATTGCCATTTATATAATCGGTAAAAGTATCGCACGCTTGCTTAGCCGCTTGCTTGGCAAAGCCGTGTTACATTCTACCAAAGACGAAATGCTGCACAGTTTTGTGTCGTCAATTAGCTATTTCTTATTCCTATTAATGGTGATTATCGCCGCACTTTCACAGCTTGGCATTAACACCACATCACTTGTCGCATTAATTGGGGCAGCGGGTCTAGCGATTGGTTTAGCCTTACAAAACTCGCTGCAAAACTTTGCCGCAGGTGTGATGATTTTAATCTTCAAACCTTTCCGCAAAGGCGATTTAATTGAAACAGGTGGCGTGTTAGGTGCTGTGGAACAAATCGGTTTATTAGTGCTTGAACTGCGTACTGCGGACAACAAAACAGTACTTATTCCTAATGGCAAAGTGTTTGGCGACAGCATTACCAACTATTCCAGCAACGCCACACGCCGCATCGACTTTATTTTCGATATTGCCTACAAATCTAACATTGAACAAGCGAAAGCTATTGTGGCAAACATCTTGGCGCAAGACCCACGCGTGTTGAAAGACCCAGAACCCACCATTGCAGTGGGCGCACTCGCCGCAAACAGCGTACAACTCGTGGTTCGCCCTTGGGTAA
Organism: Avibacterium endocarditidis; assembly: GCF_965138825.1. NCBI lineage: Bacteria > Pseudomonadati > Pseudomonadota > Gammaproteobacteria > Pasteurellales > Pasteurellaceae > Avibacterium > Avibacterium endocarditidis. Next base: position 24,725 of record NZ_CBCSDH010000018.1, on the reverse strand, counting down.
ACACCGCGGATTACTGGGCAGTGCATTTTGATGTTACGGAAAAAGTCAAACTCGCCTTTGACCAAGCTGGCATCGAAATCCCATTCCCACAAATGAATATTCATTTACCTGAAAACACGGAATTGAAAGTGGGGCAGAAGTAATTTTTTAGTCAGCAAAAAAGCAAAGTGCGGTGAAAAAATCACAAATTTTTCACCGCACTTTTGTTTAGAAACGTTTTCAGCATTATATTAACGTGGCGTTTTAGTTAGAGAGTTTGGGGCTTCACAACATTTCAGTTCTTTATTAATCAAAATTCAAACCTAAATCTAATTCCTTCAACCATTTGCTTTCGTTGATAAGATCACTTTTCACTAACGGGTTTTCTTGCAGATAACTTGGCTCAAATTGGATTGTCCATTGCGCTAAAGTGCGGTCGATTTTTAGTGAAATTTTTTCACTCCATACGCTGGCTTGACGTGATTTATTCAGCAAAATGGCTAAGCGCAGCAAACGCACAAGGGCGAGAATATCTTGCTCGGCATAACGAGAAAATTTTGCAAAATCAGCCTGTTTAATATTGTTGATTTGGTAACGTACCAAGGTGGTGAGCAGGCGTTGTTGCTCTTTATCAAAGCCTGGTAGCTCCATATTTTGCAGAATGTAGGCGGAATGCTTTTGCAAGCCTTTATGATTGATTACAATGCCCACTTCGTGCAGCCGTGCCGCCCAAAGGAGAATGTCCACCATTTCATCTTGTAGTTGGCTGTTTTGCCAAGCGCCGTATTGTGCGGCAAGGCGTTGAGTGCTTTGATGGACTCGCTCAGATTGCGCCATATCAAGGTTAAATTGTTCGGCAAGGGCAAGAGCGGTACGTTGGCGGATATTGCTCACTTGGAAGTTTTTTTCTAGGCTGTACATCACGCCTTCACGCAATGCGCCGTCTGAATAACGCATTTGTTCAATGCCGAACACTTCAAATACCGCGCTGAGAATAGCCAGCCCCGGCACGAAAACATCGGCGCGATCTTCGTTTAAGCCGTCCAAATGCAGATCGTCAAAATGGCTGACTTGTAGCACTTTTTCACTGAGTTGCGCTAAACGGGCTGCGGTGATAATGCCATTAGTATCAAGATTTGCCGCAATCACCTGATAGACGGTTTTGATCGTGCCTGATGAACCCAGCACCGATTGCCAGCCTAATTTACGGTATTCAAAGGCTAAATCTTCAATTTTATTCACCGCACTTTGTTTGGCACGCTGAAAATTTTCGGCAGAAATTTCACCTTGCGGGAAGAATTTTTTGGCAAAGCTCACGCAGCCCATATGACGGCTTTCTGCAATGAGCGGATGAAAATCATCACCGATGATCATTTCTGTCGAGCCACCGCCAATGTCCACCACAAATTTTCGTCCTGTTTCAGGCTGAGTGTGAGAAACCCCAGCGTAAATGGTTTTGGCTTCCATTTGCCCGCTGATAATGTTAATTGGGTAAGGGAAAACCTGTTCCGCTTGGCGTAAAAATGCTTCATTGTTTACCGCGGTTCGTAGGGTAAATGTTCCTACCACATTGACATTTTCGGCAGGAAATCCTTGCAGCCGTTCTGCAAAAAGCGCTAAACAATTTACTCCGCGCGCAATGGCTTCTTGGCTTAGCTGGTTGTTCTCATCTAAGCCTTCAGCCAGTTGCACTTTCTGTTTTAGGCGTGAAAGCACTTGGATTGAGCCATTGATAATGCGGGCGATGATCATATGAAAGCTGTTTGAACCCAAATCAATAGCGGCGATTTCACGCGCTTCACCACGCTGATGTAAATAATCAGAGGCTTTGGCTAGAAGGTTTTCGTTATTCATAAAATTGCCCTAAAAATCAAAGTGATAAAGTAGGTCAAAGGCCTGATTTACGCCCGAAACCGATTGTAAATAAAGTTGTGGTAACAATTTGTAGCGTACCGTAAATTCGGCTAAGCCGTCAAATAAGCCTACGCCGTATTTGAGCTGTAAGCGTGGTGTAATGTTGCCGCTCACCGTAACTTTGGAACTGTCGCCCACCCCTTGCGTGCCTAGGCTGAGATCTCGCACACCAAAGGCTTCGCCGATACCGCCGACTAATTTACCGCTTTTCGCTAAGCCCATTCCAAGCAGTGCCGCCCCGATTGAACCGCCCGAGCCTGCTTCACCGCTATTTTCTAGCGAACGCCCTGTTAGCAAGTAGGAAAGGGCTTCATCTTGCGAGCTAGCAGGATCGGAGAACACCGTAACTTGCGGGGCAGTGGCAATGCCGATCACTTTCACCCCAGCGGTAATATTGCTGTTTTCCATTGCCGTTGGGTTGCGAATGGCTTCAATATTCAGCATTGGTTGAGATGGCAAGCCAGAAAAACTGATTTGTCCTTTGCGAATTAGCAAGTCTTGCCCATAAGCGGCATAGCGTCCATTTTTCAAGTAAATTTGCCCGAATAAACCCAGTTTGCCTTTGTCTTGTTTGACTGAAAGCAAGCCGTTTAAGCTGGTGTTTAAGCCGTAAGCGTTGAGGGTAACATCATCACCGATATTAATTTTCAGATCGGAACGAATTTCCATACCGCTTTTTGTACGCGCTTTAATTTCACCGTTTTTTAACCCCACTTTGGTTTTGTCTGGGCCGTCTAAAATCACTTCATCACCGCTTACGGCAACGGCGCTGTCTGGCAATTCTTCAATGGCAATTCTTGCCCAAGGAATATCTACCGTACCAGAAATATCAAGCAGTTTTGGATTGGCTGTGAGTTCCACATTTGGGCTAATTTTTAATTTTGCCATTGACGGAATATTCACATTAAAGCGATCCGCTTTGGCTTGCACACGCGTGTTCCAGTGTTCTACATCTTTCCAATCCGCTTCGCCAGTAATATCTAAACGGCTTTCAGGGCTTTGCACATAGCCTTGCAAGGTGGAACGATTGCCGGCAAAACGCATAGATAAATTGCCGTCTTTAATGGTGAATGGCAGGGATTTCATTGTGGCACTTAAGCGATTAACATCAAAATTACCGTGAATAAGCGGTGCATTGAGATTGCCGCCTAAGGTAAGATTTGCAGCAATTTCGCCATTGATTTTTTCGCCACTTGAAAGCAGTTGTTTGGCTAAATTGAGATTTAAGTGCTGAATGCTAATGTTGCCGCCTAGGGTGCGAGATTTCGCCAAATCTTGCAATTTAAGTGCAGTGGTAATTCGGCCATTTTCCACTAAATCAATGGCGGAATCCAAATTCAGATTGTTGTTTTCCATTTGGGCTTTAATGTCCACTTTCGGAATAGCAAGGTTGAAGGTGCGATAATCAATTTTCTGCGCTACTGATAAATGATTGCCTGCCACTTGCACATCGAGCTTAAGTGGTTTATCACTAAACCACGCCACCGTTCCCTGACTTTGTAATTGCCCTTTGATTTGCGTTGGGTTCTGTTCTTTATCCAATAATTTGTTGATTAAAGCTAAATCCAATTTACGCACTTGGAATGGCACTTCGCCGTTTTTCCCTGCGGTGAAATTTTTGGGGAAACATAGCTCAATATCGCTGTTTAACCAACAATGTGCGGAAATCGCGGCTTCAATTTTGTTTTGATTATAAGTTACCGCAACGCCTTGATTAGTTTGCCATTTTCCCACTGGGGATTGAATATCCACACCGCTAATTTGCCCTTTCCAGATTTGCGAAGAGCGGTCGAAATTTCCTGCAATTTTTAAATTGGCTGCCACTGGTTTACCCTGTGATTGCAGCTGTAATTGGTGATTTTTTTCATCACCCGATAACGCAAGGGTCGCTTGGTTAATTGCCACATCGGCATATTTCAAACCTGTTACATTGGCGTTTAAATCACCGCTAATCACTTTCTGCGAGCGAATATCCCCTTTAATGGCGAATTTATTCAGCTGTAATTGTTGGAAGCGAATGTTGTTGCCTGTTAAATCCACATTTAAATTTGGCTCACGAATGTCCCCTTTCAATTTTGCATAGCCAAATAGGGTGGCGGAAAGTTCAGGCAGCAATCCACGCAAATTCGGTGCGTGAATATCAAGGGATAAATCCGATTGCTGGCTGATTTCCCCTTGCATTGCAATGTGATTTTCACCGTAATTAAGCAACAGATTTGGCACTTGCAGCCATTTGTTGTTGTCTGCGCTAAGCTTACCTTTTAAGCTTAATGGCTGGCGAGAAAGCGTGCCGTTAATGTCTAAATCAGGGACGTCAATTGTCCAATTTTGCCCATCAACTTGCCCTTGCGAGCTGAAATGACCAGACAGCACAGCAGGCATTGAAGGCAAATATTGAGTGATATTTAATTGTGAAAAATCCACCGCACTTTGCCATTGCACGCCTTTTTGCCAGTTTACTTCACCGCTTAAATTCGCTTTGCCTTGTAAGGTGTTAAGCTGAAATTGTATGATGTTCGCCTGCCAGAGTTTGCCGTTAATTTGGCTGGTAATTTGTGTTTTTGGCGTACTCATTCCAGAAACATCAGCATTCAGTTGCGCTTGGTAAGCCAGCAAATCGCCAGTTAGATTGAGCGTTAAATTTTGTACTTTCAGCGGATCTTTTTCTTTTTTATCAAAAGGATATTGCAAGCTTTTACTGGTTAGTTTGAGATCAAAGGGCGTTTTTTCTTGGTTAAGAGCCACATTGCCCACCAGTTCCGCATTAATATCCCCTTTGCTTTGCAAATGAAGCTGCGTTTGCCCGCGCAGTTTGCCTGAAAGTTGTAGGCTGAGATCGCCCTGTGGAATATTCAATGGCGCATAGCCTTTCAGTTGGCTGTTTAACTGAAAATCAAGGGGGAAATCTTCGTCCAGCTGCATTGTGCCTTGCCCTGCTAGTGTTCCCACTGAACTGGCGATATTCAGGTTGTGCAGCTGCACTTGATTGCCTGTGGCATCTGCGTTGATTTGCAAAGAGGCCACCTCAATTTGTTGTGCAGGGGCAGGCGCGGTTTCAGTTTTTGGTGCCTTATTTTGTGCATTATCTTGCGCCTGATTTGCACTGTCGAAATGCTGTTGATATTGCCAATTTTTGCCTTGAATATCCGTAATATGGAGATCAAAAGGCAGCTCAATTTTGTTTAAATTGCCGAGCAAAGCTGGGGTAAGGCGTTGTTCTAATTGTTGCCAATCAATGACTTGCCCTGTTGGTTGAGCGGCTTTGTTTTCCGTTTTTTGTGCGTTTCTGTCTTCTTCTGGAGAGCTGTAAGTTTGTACTAACAAATCATTAATCTGCGTTGGCGCAAGGGTAAAACCGTTTTCATTGTTTAGGCTAAGTGCGGTGGAAAAATGGGCTAAATTGATCTGCGTTTGATCGATGGTTAAAGCTAAATCCTGCACTTGCACATTATCTGCTTGCACCGCCACAGGCAGATGAATTTTCTTCATTGGGCTAGGATCGTTGTCCTTTTCTTCCGAAGGCGGCAGCTTTGCCGTGTCAATATGAATGTGTGGTTGTTGAATGCTGAGATCTTGCAGGCAAACTTTAGCTTTCAGCAAGCAAGATAAATCCAGTTGCAAATGGGCTTGCTGAATTTGGGTATCCACGCCTTCTGACTGAAATTTGACCTTATGCAGGGTTAGTCCATTTTGCAAACCGCCTTCTACATGTTCAATAGAAAGGTTGTCCATAAACTTATCTGCCAGTTGGATAAGTCCACGTTGACCTTGGCTAGTGGCAAGGGTGGCGAGCAAGGCAAAAATAGGCAAAAAAATCACCGCACTTAAGCACAGCAGTATTTTCCATAGTGAGCGTTTTTTCTTCACTACGGGAGATTGAGCTTGATGCTCTGTGGATTGGGGAGATTGCGTTGCGTGTTCCTCTTGCTGTTGTTTTGTCATTGTTGTTGCCTATAATTCTGAACCTAAACCAATATAAAATTGCACGTTTTTGCTGTTGTCTTTATCTCGAATTGGGGTGGCAATATCCAGTTTTACCGCGCCGATAGGTGATGCCCAGCGTACGCCCATTCCCGCACCGTAGCGCAGTTCTTCTAAATCGAAACTGTTCGCCGCAAGCCCTGTGTCGGCAAAGGTGGCGAGCCACCAGTTTTCATAAACTTGGTATTGATATTCCAATGTTCCCGTGGCAAGACGGGTTGCACCCACCAATTTGCCCTCGGCATTTTTTGGTGAGATTTTTTTATAGCCGTAACCGCGCACGCTACGATCGCCCCCGGCAAAGAAACGAAGTGCGGGCGGAATTCTCTCTAAATTTTTGGTCTGTAACCAACCGATCTCACCACGCACTAAGAAACGGTGATTATCGGCAAAGGTGCGAATCCACGCGCTGGACGCTTGTACTTTGAAGAAATTCGCATCAGAAAGCCAGATTTTATGCCCAAAATCCACGGTTAAACGCTGTGCATCGCCCCAAGTTGGGAATAATCCCCCTTTTAGGCGGGTTCGGCTGATGGAGGCGGTAGGATAAACCAGCCAAGTGCGATCAGAGTGATTCGCTTGGGTGAAGGAATCATAACGCACACGCAACCCAAGTGCGTGCTGCCAGCCTGATACGCGATTCCAATAACGCAACGCCGCAAAGGTGCCTGATGAAGTTTCCGTGTCGTTAGTTTTTTCCCGTTCGTAACCGGTGGAAAATTCATAATAATAACGCAGTGGATTTTTCAACAGTGGCATTTTATACACCGCTTCCACCGTTTGTTTTGGCGCAGAGGCGTAAAGATTAAAGCGGAAACTATGCCCACGGCTGTTGATCCAAGGCTTTGTCCAACCCCATTGAAAGCGCGGGCCGACATCGGTGGAATAACCTATCCCCACGTCCATTGCATTTTTTTTACGCGGCGTGAGTAGCACATCAACATTAACGATTTTATTTTCTTCATCAAGGTTAGGCTGTACTAACACCGAACTAAACCAGTTGGTAGAGGTGTAATCGTTGGTAAAACTGGAAAGATCATTGATGAGATAAGGTTGTCCTTCTTCAATTTCCATCATATTACGCAAATAATCTTCACGAATTTGCGAGCGTTGAAAGGTGAATTTGCCGAAGCGATAGCGTTCGCCGCTATCAAAGGTGATTTTCCACCAGCCTTGATAAGTGGAAGGGCGCACTAATAATTGGGAAACATCAAAATCTGCATCAAAATAACCGCGTGCCAGAGCAAGGGATTGCAGATCGCTTTTGTAATCTTCGTATTTGGAGTGATAAAGCAATTCGCCAAGTTTAGGCAGTTTTTTATCTAGCGCTTTGAAGGCTTCATCGTCTTTTGCTTGGCCCAGAATTTGAATATCCATTCCTGTGAGCAAAACAGGTTTGCCAGCATTGACATCAGCGATGAGTACAGGGCGTTTGCCCCCTTTGGCAGGTTGCAGGCGGAAATCAATTTTAATGTTGTAATAGCCGTAAACACGCAAGGCTTTTTTGATGGCTTCACTCACAATATATTGATAGCGATCTGAGCCGTCCGCTTCTTCAGGATCGATCATCTTGGTGTAAATATCCACATTTTCAATGGCTTTTACTCCTTTTACCCCAATGACTTTGAGATCCACGGTATGTTCGGCATAACTATTGATACTGCTTAAACTCCAAGCGGTAAGTAGGCTTGCATAAAGCAATAAATGGCGTTTTTTTTGTTGCAATAATTTCATACTGTTCCCATTTCGCTGAACCTTGGTTCAAATAAAGTGCGGTGCTTTTTTTCGTTATTTTTATGAATGTAATAAATGGCGTTTGCGAATGCCTAAAAGCAATAATGTGCCGCCATAAATCAATGCTGCAAGGGCAATAAGCCAAGCCAGCCAGTGAATGCGAGTGATAAATGTCATTTGTTGCCAGCTTTCTAATGTTGGGCAATAGTGCCAAATCACAGCGCCCATTGCTAGCCCTGCTATCAAAACTTTGACAAAAAACACTGCACTTTGTTTACTAAAATGATAAATATTTGCCTGCGCCAGCCCACGGTAGAGCAAATAGGCGTTTAAGGTGGCAGACATCGCCGAAGCAATGGCAAGCCCCACATAGCTAAACGGAATGGCAAGCAGGTTAAATGCCATATTGCTCACCATTGCGATAATGCCGATTTTCACGGGAGTTTTGGTGTCTTGGCGGGCATAGTAACCATTGGCGAGAATTTTAATCAGCATAAAGCTCAACAGCCCCGCATTAAAGGCAAGCAGGGAATAGGAAGCAGCTTGCACATCAGAAAAGAGGAATTGACCCCGCATAAATAGCACTAACAACATCGGTTGGGCAAGCACGCCGATGCCGATCATCGCTGGCACGCCGAGTAATAAAATCATTCGCACGCCCCAATCCATTGTGTTGCGAAAATCCACCGCACTTTGTTCGGCATTATCTGTGCGATTAACGTGATGGCGTGCCAGTGTTGGTAAGATCACGGTAGAAATGGCGATACCAAATAAGCCAAGGGGAAATTCGAGCAAACGGTCAGAATAATAAAGCCAGCTGATCGAGCCTGTCATCAAGAAACTGGCAATAAAGGTATCCAGCAGTAAATTGATTTGGCTCACGGAAACTCCGAATAAGGCAGGGATCATCAGCGTGCGGATTTTTTTTACCCCTGCATCATTCCACGCCCATTTTGGTTTCACCAACAAGCCAGCTTGCTTTAAGAAAGGCAACTGAAATAAAAATTGCAACAAACCGCCAATAAAGATCCCAATAGCAAGGGCAAGATCAGGGCTTGATGTGTAGGGCGCAAGAAAAAGTGCGGTGCAAATCATCGCAATATTGAGTAACACAGGCGAAAATGCCATCACACCAAATTTGCCGAGCGTGTTTAAAATCGCCCCAGACAGCGCAACAAAGGTAATAAACCATAAATAAGGAAAGGTGATTTTGAGTAACAGCGAGGCTTGTTCAAACTTCACGCCGTTTACCCCATCATTAAGCCAATCAATAAACCAGCCCGTACCGAAAATGGCGGCAACCACAGGGGAGAAAATCATCGCAAAGACAGTAACGATAGTGACTAATCCGCCTAATGTCCCGGAAACTTTGCTGATAAATTGCTGGGTTTTGTTGAGATCGCCGGCTTTTTGGTATTCTGCCAAAACGGGTACAAAGGCTTGAGAAAATGCGCCTTCAGCAAATAAACGGCGTAAAAAATTAGGAATACGGTTGGCAAACAAGAACACATCAGCACTTAACCCCGCGCCGATGATTTGTGCGATAATCACATCGCGCACCAGTCCAAGTACGCGCGATAATAAAGTCATTGCACTGACAATAATGCCAGATTTTAATAATCGTTTACTCAAAATAGCTTTCTCATCAAGAAAAATTTGGCTTAATTGTATAGAAATTTTGTTTTTAAGCTATATTCTAGGCAAAAAAACTGATAAAATTCGCCCACATCGTTTGGGTGGGCTACATTGAAAGCCGCATTTTCAGCGAACGATGCAGACTTTCGGTTGTGTCTCACCGAGTAATCAAGCTAAATTTTGCTAATTGTTTATTGACAATTATGGAACGGAAAGGCATAGTTTACGCCTTTATTTATCTCATAAACTAACAGAAATTTTTAGGAGTTTGACCTTGGCTAATATCAAGTCAGCTAAAAAACGCGCGGTTCAATCAGAAAAACGCCGCCAACACAATGCAAGCCAACGCTCTATGATGCGTACTTACATTAAAAAAGTTTACGCCGCTGTAGCAGCAGGTGAAAAAGCTGTGGCTGAAGCCGCTTTCGTAGAAATGCAAAAAGTTGTGGATCGTATGGCATCTAAAGGCTTAATCCACAAAAACAAAGCAGCGAACCACAAATCTAAATTATCTGCTCAAATCAAAAAATTAGCGTAATTTCAGATTAAAAAATTCAGAAAAATAAAACCGCACTTTAAAAGTGCGGTTTTTTTATGATTTATTTTTAAATCGTCTGCGTCTGCTGTGATAGGTTAAACGACTGGCTGTTTGAGGTTGTTTCTTTTTAACAGGCTGGGAAAGCTCAAGTTGTTTGTGTTTCACTCGGCGATAACGGCTTAAAAAATAATGAATGGAGCTGGCAAATAATGTTCCCGTAAGAAACACGATAATGATCTCACCGTAAAGACGGTTAAAAATCAGATTGATTTTACTTTGCGTGGTTTGTCCATACTTATTATTAAAGGTTACGCGCAAAAAACCTTCCACGCCGTCAGAAGAATAAATTGGTTCAACAATTTGTTGATTGATGATTTCTTTTGCCACGGGCTGATCAAGCCCTAATTGAAGACGTAATAATGAAGCATTGGAACTTTGTGCTAACAGCTCACCTCGATTAGAATAAACCGATGCATCAAGGATAAAATCCTCTTTCACAAAATTATCTAAGTTTTCTGTCAACTGTTCTGATTTTGCATTATTAATCAATAACATTGAAAATAAATTGGCTTGCTGACGCACTAATAAATGGGAAAGATTCGTTACTTGATTGACACTGGCTAATTGTGATCCCAGTTTAAATTGTTGCACACCGAATAAAATCACGCCCATTATGCCAAGGCAAAATAAGATTATGATAACAATCATCGTGATTTTCAGTGCTTTTTCTTTGATGAGTTGCACGTTATTTTCCCCAAGATTTCGCAAAATAGGCTAGAATAAGGCGTTATTTTAGTCTATTTATGCGTTCACGGCACAATAAATCGTAAAAATGCCGATAATTTACAGGATTTTCTATGCAAACACAAAATCTCAAGCAATTACAACAACAGTATCCAAGCCTGCCTTGCCCACTGCAGCAGATGCAATCCCTTGCCGCAGGACAGGATTATTTTTTGCTTTATGGCGAAAGCTTAGATTTGGCCAAATTGCAGCTATTTCAGCAAAAGTGCGGTGAAAATTTCACGCTTTTTGACTATTGGATTGAAGCCCGCAACCTTGCGGTGCTGTTGCAAGGCAATTGGCAAGCACAGTGGCAAGAATATGCTCATCAATTAGAAGTGGATATTGCGCTGCTCAATTTTTCCGCTCGTTTGCAGAAAAAAGGCTTGCTAGTGATGGATATGGATTCCACTGCCATTCAAATTGAATGTATTGATGAAATTGCGAAATTGGCTGGCACAGGTGAGTTGGTGTCTGAAATCACCGAGCAAGCCATGCGCGGAGAGTTAGATTTTGAGCAAAGCCTGCGCCGCCGCGTGGCAACCCTAAAAGGCGCGCCGGAAAATATCTTGCAACAAGTGCGAGAAAAATTGCCGCTGACTTCAGGTTTAGTGGAAACCATTCAAGGCTTGCAGAAATACGGCTGGCGAACCGCCATTGCGTCAGGTGGGTTTACTTATTTTGCGGATTATTTAAAAGCAGAATTAGGGCTTGATGCGGCGGTTTCCAATCAATTTGAGATTGTGGACGGCATTTTGACTGGTGAAGTACAAGGTGCGGTGGTGGACGCGCAATATAAAGCGAATACGTTGCGTCAATTGAGCGAACAATATCATATTCCAATGGAAAACACCGTTGCCATTGGTGATGGCGCCAATGATTTGCCAATGATGAAAGTCGCTAATCTCGGTGTGGCATTCCACGCCAAGCCGAAAGTGCAACAACAGGCACAAATTGTGGTAAACTTTGCCGACTTAACCGCACTATTATGTATTTTAGGTGCGAATGACCGAATAATGAAAAACGAGGAGTAATTATGCCTTCATTTGATATTGTTTCTGAATTAGACGCGCACGAAGTGCGTAACGCCGTGGAAAATGCCAACCGTGATTTAGCTAACCGTTGGGATTTCCGCAACGTGCCTTCTTCTATCGAATTAAACGAAAAAAACGAAACCATTAAAGTGGCCAGTGAGTCCGATTTCCAAGTGGAACAGCTGGTGGATATTTTGCGTAATGCGTGCATTAAGCGTGGTATTGATTCTGCGTCATTGGATATTCCAACAGAATATGAACACAGCGGTAAAACCTTCAGCAAAGAAATTAAGCTGAAACAAGGTATCGAAACGGATATGGCGAAAAGACTTACCAAGTTGATCAAAGAATCCAAACTCAAAGTGCAAACTCAAATTCAAGGGGATCAAGTGCGCGTAACAGGAAAATCCCGTGATGACTTGCAAGCGGTGATCCAACTGGTGAAAAATGCGGAATTAGGGCAGCCGTTCCAGTTTAATAATTTTAGAGATTAACCAATACCTTATCTAAAGCGGCAAATTAGCCGCTTTTTTTATAGAGAACGTTTATAGACTTCGCCAAAATATTTCGTTTGCGAACCAAAAAGTTTATATATCTGTGCTAAAAATAGTTCTCCTGTGGCGATGGCGTCAATTAAGGCGTTATGGTTGATGTAATCAGGCAAGCTATAATTTTTGCGAATAGTCGCGAGCTGATAATTGGGGCTGACATTTGTATGTGGCGACATAAAAGATCGCTCAATTTTTAATGTGTCTAGCCAAATGAGGGGAAAATGCGTGATCTGATAGCGGGTGGCAAGATAATGCTGAATAAAACGCTTTTCAATATTGGCTCCGTGGGCAATGACAATTCGTCCAGCCATTAGGCTAAAAAGTTTGTGCATCGCCTCATCGAGTTGTTCGGCACCATTGAGCATTTGCGGCAAAATATGATTAACTACGACCGTTTCAGGATTGACTTGAGGTTCATCAATAAATAAATGCCAAGCTTGGGAGAGATCTAAGCGGAGGTGATCAATTGGCAGTGCTGCAATACTTAAAATATTGTCGATCATTGAATTAAGCCCAGTGGTTTCAAAATCGATCACAAGGTAAGCGAGTTTTTCAAGTTCATCTTCAATATTAGGGCAAGGAAATTGGAGTAAAGGCTGTAAAATAGCAGGGCAATCTTTGTGCATTAAATATTGTTGCCGTGTGTGTTGCAATTTGCTGAGAGGGTGAAAACGCTGAAAAAATTGAGAAAATCCTTTCATCGCATCATTCCTCTTTGTGAAAAGCGAAGCTGGGCGGCTTCTTGGAATTGTGCAATTAAACGGAATACATCTTTTAAATGCTGCCGTTCAAAGGTGGTGAGCTCACTGGGATCAATATGATTGCTGATCGGCTGCTGATTTTGCAGAGAAATTCGTTGATATTTAAAACGAATATCACACACGCATTCGTAAGCGCCTAGCGCATTATCTAGCGTGGTTTTGTCAATCAAGGCTAATTCTTGGCAGCGAATAAAACGTTGCTCCCTAGAAAGTGCATTGGAAATTCCCGCCGCCAAGGCGTAGATACGCCCAAGATCAACCAGTAAACTAATAGCACGTTTTTTTAAATTGAGTTTATTTTTATTTTCCCCTTCTTTAATCAGAACAAAATTACGGAAAATGCTCAAAGGTGGGGTGATTTTCGTTGAATTTGCGACTAAAAATGATAAAAAACGTTTATTATTCTTTACTAATTCTGTAATGTGATCTTGTAATTGTTCAACTAAATTCGTTTCACCATAAAGTGCACGCATATCCATTAACACGCTGGTATTTAATAGGCTCTCTAATTCAGGAGTACGAACCCATTGATTAAAATTTTCCTTCCATTGCGTTAATGAAATGCACCATTTGGGGTTTGAGGCCATAAAGTTTCCCGAACAATAAGCATAACCGCACAAATCTAAGCCTCGACTAACAAACTCGGCAAGTTGAGCAAAATAGGCTTGTTCCGTTTCATTGAGCGATCGCTCGGTAATAATGAAATTATCCTGATCTGATAATAAGTGCATTTCATAACGAGCCTGAGAGCCAGATACCCCCCACGCATAAGCACAAGGTGGTTTGCCAAATTGATGCTCTGCCATCATCAATAATTTTCGGTTAAAGGCATCTGCGATTAAGGTCATCACTTTCATAATGGTGTTATAAGGCGTGCCGTTTTGCATAAGCGCGATAAACAAGGTTTTTTGTTGCTGCGCTACTTCAATCAGTAAGGGTAACGTATTAGCTTGAAAAATGCGATTAATGATAAAAATTGATTGAATACTGTTATATCTCACCAAATCGGTTGCGGTTAAAATCCCTAAAATTTGCTGATCGATGACAATAGGTAAACTGCGAATATTGTGTTGCATCATCAAAGACACCGCATCAAGAATTAAGTCGGAAGGCGCAATCGTTGGAGGATTTGGAGTCATAATTTGGCGAATAGATTGATGAATATCTAACCCCATAGCGACCACTTTTTTAGTCATATCTCGATCATTGACGATCCCGATTAATTTTCCATTTTCCAGCACTAAGGCGGAAGAACGGCGCTGCTTTTGCATTTCTTGCGCTGTTTGTTGAATGGTGCTGTTTACATCAACAAGGGCGACTTTAGGGTTAGCTACTTCAATAGCTTTTTTCATAAAAATATTATCATCATTCTTGAGATTTGCACTGCGCGCAATACTAGTTAATCTTGTGCTAGTTCGGGGAGAAAAGTAAGCAGCATACTCAGGATATTCTTGCAATATTTTACTTAAGCAAGGATAGGGAATTTGATAAATCAAACTATTTTCTAAAGCATAAGCACAATATTTTTCTTTTTCGTGCGGTGAAAAAATACTGAAACCGAAAATATCCCCTTGTTCTAACTTAGCCCGCAGTTCACCGTCTTGATGAATTTGTTCAACTTCACCAATACGAATAATGTAAAGAAAATCTACCGCACTTTGTTCGTCAATTACCGCTTCCCCTTTAGGGATATAACGAATCATAATCTGACTTGCTATGCGTTGTACCAAAGAAGAAGGGAGCTGATTAAAAGGGAAAAGTGTCGCAATAAAAAGCTCAATATTCGGAATGAGAGATGTATCCATTTATTCCACCTTTTTGAAGATCGGCTAGGGTTTAGTATAACTTTATCTTTACGGAATGAAAGCCTAAAAAGCAAAGTGCGGTCATTTTTCTTGGCGTTTTTCCTGAAAATCGTTAAACTATGCCGACTTTTTTAGCAAAGGAATAATGAATTTATGGCATTACTTGATGTGTTGATTTACCCCGATGAGCGCCTTAAAACGGTGGCGCAGCCGGTGGAAAAATTTGATGAAGAATTACACACTTTGATTGATAATATGTTTGAAACAATGTATCACGAGCAGGGCATTGGCTTGGCAGCAACCCAAGTTGATGTACATCGCCGTTTGATTGTGATCGACATTGAAGGTACGAAAGAAAATCAAATTGTGCTAATTAACCCTGAAATTATCGAAAGTTCTGGCGAAACAGGCATTGAAGAAGGCTGTTTGTCTTTGCCCGGAATGAATGGCTTTGTACCGCGTAAAGAAAAGCTAACCGTGCGTGCCTTGGACAAAAATGGTAAAGATTTTTTACTTAACGCTGATGGCTTATTAGCGATCTGTATCCAACACGAAATTGATCACTTAAATGGCATTGTCTTTGCGGATTATCTTTCTCCGCTTAAGCGTCAGCGTATGAAAGACAAACTCACTAAGTTGAAAAAACAGCTACAAAAAGCCTAATTTTTACCATTAGAAAGAAAACCTGCGTTTAAGCAGGTTTTTTATGAGAAAAATTTACGAAAAAAACACCGCACTTTATTTTAGGGGCTTTTCCTTTTGGGCGGCGTAGGCCGCCCCTTTAGCGAGCATTCGCAGTTGTAAAATCACCCGTTCTTTAAGCAACTCACGTTCTTCCTTATTCATATCCAACGCATTCGCACCAGCGGTGAACACAAGTGTAACAATGCCCTCTGCTTGAATATAAGCAATGTGGCGGGAATAGCCATTGCGTTCGGCAATATATTCTGCCAGTTCGTCAATAAAATGCTTAATTTCCCGTGCGGCGGCAGTACGGAACGCGTGCGATGTGCCGGAGCTTTCACGCAATAATAGGCGGAAAACATTGGTGCTGTGGGTGATAAATTCAAAAAACGTATTCACTGAGATCACGATAACGCTACCGCCATTTTCCAACCGTTTGCGTGCTTGGCGCATTAATTGGCGCAGCATTAGGCCGGCTTCGTCCACCATTTCTAAGCCGAGTTCGTCCATATCACGAAAATGGCGATAAAAGGAGGTAGGCGCGATGCCCGCTTCTCTTGCCACTTCACGTAAGCTCAGATTGGAAAAACTTTTCTCCGCACTGAGCTGATTAAACGCTGCACTGATCAACGCGCGTCTGGTTTTTTCTTTTTGAATTGCACGAACGCCTGCCATTTTGCCCTCTTATTTTTGTTGAAGGATCGGGGTGATGATATTGCTAATGGTGTTTGCCACCCGTTCATAACGCATTCTTAATGGAGAACCAGGGCGGTAAATTAGTGCCACGGTGCGTGAGGGTTCTGGCACACAAGGGAGGTATTTTACCCCTGTGCGATTGCCTTCGTTTAACACCGCAAGCTCTGGCATTAAGGTTATTCCTGCGTTGGCGGAAACCATATTGCGTAAGGTTTCAAGGCTGGTGGCTTGGAAATGGGGATTTTCCTTTGCCCCAGCGGTGAAACAATAGCCCAGCGCTTGATCGCGCAAGCAATGGCCGTCATCAAGCATTAGCATTTCACAGCCTTTGAGTTTGTCCATTGGAATACTGTTCTCTTTTGCCCAAGGATGCTCTTGGGAAATCGCAAGCAACATTTTTTCTTTAAATAATGGCACTTCAATAAAGGCTTCGGTTTCTGGCACGGTGGCAAGAATAGCGCAATCTAAACGTCCACTTTCCAATTGCTCTAACAGTTGATGAGTTTGCGCTTCATATAAAAATAGCTCTAAATCAGGAAAAGCTTGTTTTAGCGCAGGCATAATATAAGGCAGCAGATAAGGCCCAAGGGTTGGGATCATTCCAATATGCAATGGCCCAGTCATTTCTTTACCTTGATTGCTTGCCATTTCTTTGAGTAATTTTACTTCACGCAACACGGTGCGAGCTTGATCCACGAGTAATAATCCCGATTGGGTAAACAGCACTTTACGGCTGGTGCGTTCTAATAAAATAATGCCCAGTTCGTCTTCCAGTTTGCGAATTTGTCCACTTAAGGTAGGCTGGCTAACGTGGCACGCATCGGCGGCACGGCGGAAATGCTTGTGTTCAGCCAGTGCGACTAAATATTCTAAATCTCGGATATTCATTATTTCCTCTCATTATAGAAAGAATCAATTAAAAGGATAGGTATTAATCGTTTGTAACTATATCACGATTTTCACTATAATTCACCCCGTCAATAAGAAATCATTATTTTAATCGCAATAGGAGAAAGATTATGACAGCAACAATGGAAGGAAAAAAAGTTCCTCAAGTAACATTCCATACTCGTCAAGGCGATCAATGGGTTGATGTAACCACTTCAGAGTTATTTGATAACAAAACGGTTGTGTTATTTTCATTACCAGGTGCATTTACCCCAACTTGTTCATCAACACACTTACCACGTTATAACGAATTAGCGTGCGAATTCAAAGCCTTAGGTGTGGATGATATTATCTGTTTATCTGTAAATGACACTTTCGTAATGAACGCGTGGAAAGCAGATCAAGAAGCAGAAAACATCACAGTAATCCCAGATGGTAACGGTGAATTTACTGAAGGTATAGGTATGCTTGTTGATAAAGATGACCTTGGCTTTGGTAAACGTTCTTGGCGTTATTCAATGCTTGTGCGCAACGGTGTGGTGGAAAAAATGTTCATCGAGCCAAACGAGCCGGGCGATCCGTTCAAAGTGTCTGATGCAGATACAATGATCAAATATTTAAAACCTGATTGGCAAGCAAAACCTTCAGTGTCTATCTTCACTAAACCGGGTTGCCCATTCTGTGCAAAAGCAAAAGGTTTATTAAAAGTGAAAGGTTACACCTTTGAAGAAATCGTATTAGGCCGCGATGCAAGCACCATCTCTGTGCGTGCGATCACGGGTAAAACCAGCGTGCCACAAGTATTCATCGGTGGGGAGTACATCGGTGGAAGCGAAGATTTAGAAAAATACTTCGCAAACCAAAACTAACTCCATAGCATAAATTAGAAACTTCCTATAAAAACCTTTGGCTAATCCTTGTGATTAGCCTTTTTTATGCCGTTAATAATGCGGCGGCGGGGTTTCTTCTGCTTGGCTTGCAATGTTAGACGGTTGTAAATCTTTTAACTTCGCGGCTAAATGACGCAGTTGCAACTGCATTTTCTCTAGCATAAATTGTTGTTCCACCAAGGCTTGGTTTAATTCTTCAATGGCGTGTTCTTGGAATGCCACTTTTGTTTCTAATTCGGCAATTTGTTTTGCTTGCTCAAGTTGAATTTGCATAAATAATCCTTGGGTCTGTTGATAATTCATTATACATTTGAGCTGGAGGCTATTTTTTGTGAGAATAAGGCGAATGTGGTGAAATTTAGTTATTCTAAACGAGCCACATTCAACGCAGTTATCACGAAAAATAGCCCCAGCCCTTCGGGTTAGGTTTAAAATTAGCGCACTCTTTGTTGCACTTCTCATTAAGAGAGCCACTCTTAGTTTCGAAGTGCGCCGCGATTGCGCTAATTTTAAACGATAACTCAAATGTACAATGAATTATCAATAGACCCTAAATAATGGTTGTTAAATTGCTCAAGACAATTTAACCTATCAAACATTCCGACTCATTATAAAGGATGATAAACAATGTTAAAAATTCAAAAATTCTCTCTTATCACACTTGCATTAAATGCGGTGGTTTCTGGCTCAGTTTTTGCTGATCAAGCAGCGGATAAAAAATTCAATGATGAAGCCTCTTATGTGGTGGGGTATGCCACAGGAAAACAATTCCTTGAAACCTTAATCAACGATCAAAAAGATGTGATCAGTTACGACAAAGCCCGCGTATTACAAGGCGTGAACGATGCTTTAGAGGGCAAAGGGGATTTAACCGATCAACAAATCCAAGAAAAATTAAAAGCGATTGGCGACAAAGTGTATGAAGCGCGCCAAGCGAAAGTACAAGCCGAAAACGAAAAATTCACCGCGGACTTTATGAAAAAAGACGGCGCGAAAAAAACTGCGTCTGGCTTAATGTACCGCATTGAAAAAGCAGGTGAAGGTGCGGCAATCAAACCTGATGATATGGTCAAAGTGCATTACACAGGGAAATTAGCCGATGGCACCGTGTTTGATAGCTCCGTAGAACGTGGCCAGCCAGCAGAATTCAAATTAAATCAAGTGATTAAGGGCTGGACAGAAGGGCTTCAGTTAGTGAAAAAAGGCGGCAAAATTGCCCTGCTTATCCCTGCGGATTTAGCCTATGGAAAACAAGGCGCAGGCCCAATTCCACCTAACTCAACCCTTTATTTTGATGTGGAAGTATTAGACGTAACCCCTGAGAAAAAATAAGAAAAAAACCACCGCACTTTGTATCCATTGAAAGAAAAGTGCGGTGGATTTTTCCATCATTTTGAGATAAACCCAATGCTAACGGATAGACGCCCTTTTACTGATGAAGATCGTGCGATTTTAAATTCCTATATGGCGGTGGTGGACGGCGTAAGTGCATTAATCGGCAGTCATTGCGAAATCGTGCTACATTCTCTCGAAGATTTTGAACATTCTGCCATTTGCATTGCCAATGGGCATAACACCCACCGCAAAGTGGGATCACCAATCACCGATTTTGCCTTGAAATCGCTCAAAACAATGCAAACGGAGAATGTTTCCAAGCCTTATTTTACCCGCGCAAAAGGCACGGCATTGATGAAATCCGTCACCATCGCCATTCGCAATCAAGAAAAACGCATTATTGGTTTGCTGTGCATTAACATTAATTTAGATGTGCCGGTAACCCAATTTATCCAAGCCCTTATGCCGCCTGCGGAGCAACAATCTGCTTCTGAAGTGAATTTCGCCAGCTCGGTGGAAGAACTGGTTAGCCAAACCATCGAACAAACGGTGCAAGAAATCACCGCCGATCGCTTGGTGGCAAACAATAATAAAAATCGCCAAATTGTGCTCTCGCTCTATGAAAAAGGGATTTTTGACATCAAAGATGCCATCAACCTAGTGGCGGAGCGGCTAGATATTTCACGCCATACGGTGTATTTGTATATTCGCCAAATCAAGCAAGACGAGATGAAATAATGCGCTATGTGATTGCGGTAAAACAGCCAGTTTATGGCTCGCAAGGGGCATTTTTAGCCTATCAACTCGCCCACGCCTTGCTTGAAAAAGGGCATCAAATCAGCCAAGTTTTTTTTATGCAAAATGGTGTAAGTAACGGCAACGGTTTTGCGTATCCTGCCAATGATGAATTTAATTTACAACAACATTGGCAAGCCTTGAGTGAACAGCACCATATCCCTTTGCATCTTTGCATTGCGGCTTCACAACGCCGTGGCGTGGTGGATGCTTTAACGAGCAAAGATAAACAGCAAAATAATCTGGCAGAAGGCTTTGTGTTAGCAGGATTGGGCGAGTTTAGCCAAGCTGTGCTGCAAGCAGATCGAGTGATAACCCTATGATTAAACTGGCTTTTGTGTTTACCCAACCACCTTATGGCACGGCCGCTAGCCGCGAGGGCTTAGATGCGCTCCTTGCTGCCACCGCCTTTTGTGATGAAAGTGAAATTGCGGTGTTTTTCCTTGATGACGGGGTTTTCAATCTCATTGCCAATCAACAAAGCGAAAGAATCTTGCAGAAAAATGTCAGCCAGCCTTTCAAATTACTGGAATTATACGACATCGAACAGCGTTACCTGTGCCAACAATCCGTACAAGCCTTACATCTTGAAAAAGCAAATTGGCTATTGGATTGCGAAATATTGCCCCGTGCGGCGTTAATGGAAAAATTACAACAAGCAGAAAAAGTACTGACTTTTTAGCGTGCTTTTTCATTCTTTTTGCAGGAAATGATGATGCTTTACACCTTCGCCAAAGCTGATTACGACAGCCAAACCCTCACTCGCTATTTTGCCCATTTTACTGAACAAGATTGCCTTGTGCTATGGCAAGACGGCGTGCTACTTCCCTTCAAACACCAAGAACTTTTCACCCAACTCACCGCGCCTTGCTATGCGCTAGAGAACGACATCTACGCCAGAAATCTACAAGAAATCGCACCGCACTTTGTTAATTGCGATGAAAATAATGAAAGCAAAGTGCGGTTGATTTCTCTGCAAGATTTTGTGGCACTGACCGAGCGGTATTTCCCGCAGGTGGGGTTGTAAGCAAATTAATAATCAGACAAAGACTTTGTCCTTTGCCTGTTCTATGACTTGACATTCTTAGTGTCCAAGATTAAAATTCGACGTCTATCTATTCTAAGATAGAACAAAAAGTAAACATTCTTTTATGAATAACAACTATTAAACTGGAGCTTTTTTAATGGCAACTATCAACCAATTAGTACGCAAACCGCGTGTGAAAAAGGTTGTAAAAAGCAACGTTCCTGCATTAGAGGCTTGCCCGCAGAAACGTGGCGTGTGTACTCGCGTGTACACAACTACACCTAAAAAACCGAACTCAGCATTACGTAAAGTGTGCCGTATTCGTTTAACAAATGGTTACGAAGTAACTTCTTATATCGGCGGTGAAGGTCATAACCTTCAAGAGCACAGCGTTGTGCTTATCCGTGGCGGTCGTGTTAAAGATTTACCGGGTGTGCGTTATCACACTGTGCGTGGTGCATTAGACTGTGCCGGCGTTAAAGATCGTAAACAAGGTCGTTCTAAATACGGCGTTAAACGTCCTAAAGCTTAATGGTTCTCCGTTAAGTAAGGCCAAACGCTAATTAAATTAAATAATTATCATAAACTCCAGTAAACGTAAGATCTCTTACACAAAGAGTTTTGGATAATCCTGAAGATTAAAAAACGGAGAAATTGCAATGCCACGTCGTCGTCGTATTGAACCACGCAAAATTCTTCCAGATCCAAAGTTCGGATCAGAATTACTTGCGAAATTTATTAATGTATTAATGGTAGATGGTAAAAAATCTATCGCAGAATCAATCGTTTATGGTGCGTTAGAAACTTTAGCTCAACGTACAGGTAAAGAAGCTTTAGAAGCATTTGAAATCGCACTAGAAAACGTACGTCCAACCGTTGAGGTTAAATCTCGCCGTGTTGGTGGTTCTACTTATCAAGTGCCAGTTGAAGTGCGCCCAGCTCGTCGTAACGCATTAGGTATGCGTTGGATCGTTGAAGCAGCACGTAAACGTGGTGATAAATCAATGGCTTTACGTTTAGCAAATGAATTATCTGATGCATCAGAAAACAAAGGTGCAGCAGTGAAAAAACGTGAAGACGTTCACCGTATGGCTGAAGCTAACAAAGCGTTTGCTCATTACCGTTGGTAATCAGTTAATCAAACGATTTTTAGGCTTCATCACATTTTGCTATGCGGTGAAGCCTTATCCATATTTAAAATTTTAATTTATTGAATTCCAAACAAGGAAATAATAATGGCTCGTGTAACTCCTATTGAGCGCTATCGTAATATCGGTATTAGTGCTCACATTGATGCTGGTAAAACAACAACCACAGAGCGTATTCTATTCTATACAGGTGTTAGTCACAAAATTGGTGAGGTGCATGATGGTGCAGCTACCATGGACTGGATGGAACAAGAACAAGAGCGTGGTATTACCATTACTTCTGCGGCAACAACGGCTTTCTGGTCTGGTATGTCTCAGCAATATCCACAACACCGTATCAACGTTATCGATACTCCGGGACACGTTGACTTTACTATCGAAGTAGAACGTTCAATGCGTGTTCTTGATGGTGCGGTAATGGTTTACTGTGCAGTAGGTGGGGTTCAACCTCAGTCTGAAACTGTATGGCGTCAAGCAAACAAATATAAAGTACCTCGTATCGCGTTCGTAAACAAAATGGACCGTACTGGTGCAAACTTCCTACGCGTTGTTGAGCAAATCAAAACTCGCTTAGGTGGTAATGCTGTTCCTTTACAACTTCCAATCGGTGCAGAAGAAAACTTCAAAGGTGTGGTTGACTTAATCAAAATGAAAGCAATCAACTGGAATGAAGCGGATCAAGGTATGACATTTACCTATGATGATATTCCTGCAGATATGGTTGAATTATGTGAAGAATGGCACCAAAACCTTGTTGAAGCAGCAGCAGAGGCTTCAGAAGAGTTAATGGAAAAATACCTAGGCGGTGAAGAGCTTACTGAAGAAGAAATCAAAGGTGCGTTACGTCAACGTGCGTTAGATACTGAAATCATTCTTGTAACTTGTGGCTCAGCGTTCAAAAACAAAGGTGTTCAAGCAATGCTTGATGCGGTAATCGACTACTTACCAGCACCAACAGACATCGCTTCAATCAAAGGGATCAACCCTGATGAAACTGAAGGTGAGCGTCACGCAGATGATAATGAACCATTTGCAGCACTTGCATTCAAAATTGCAACTGACCCATTCGTAGGTAACTTAACCTTCTTCCGTGTATATTCTGGTGTGGTTGAGTCTGGTGCGACAGTATTGAACTCTGTAAAAGATAAACGTGAGCGTTTTGGTCGTATCGTTCAAATGCACGCAAACAAACGTGAAGAGATCAAAGAAGTTCGTGCGGGCGACATCGCAGCGGCAATCGGCTTAAAAGATGTTGGTACAGGTGATACATTATGTGCAGTTGATGCACCAATCATTCTTGAGCGTATGGAATTCCCTGAGCCAGTAATCTCTGTTGCGGTAGAACCAAAAACCAAAGCAGACCAAGAGAAAATGGGCTTGGCATTAGGTCGTCTTGCACAAGAAGACCCTTCATTCCGTGTTCACACTGATGAAGAATCAGGTGAAACCATCATTTCAGGTATGGGTGAGTTACACTTAGACATTATCGTTGACCGTATGAAACGTGAGTTTAAAGTGGAAGCGAATATCGGTAAACCACAAGTATCTTACCGTGAAACTATCCGTACTCGTGTGAACGATGTTGAAGGTAAACATGCAAAACAATCTGGTGGTCGCGGTCAATATGGTCACGTTGTTATCGACTTGTATCCATTAGATCCAGAAGGTCCAGGTTACGAATTTATCAACGAAATCAAAGGTGGTGTAATTCCTGGCGAATATATCCCTGCGGTTGATAAAGGTATCCAAGAGCAACTTAAATCTGGTCCATTAGCGGGTTATCCAGTGGTTGATATCGGTGTTCGTTTACACTTCGGTTCATACCACGATGTGGACTCATCTGAGTTAGCATTTAAACTTGCTGCATCATTAGCATTTAAAGCAGCGTTTAGCAAAGCAAACCCAGTATTACTTGAGCCAATTATGAAAGTGGAAGTTGAAACTCCACCAGAGTATGTGGGTGATGTAATTGGTGATTTAAGCCGTCGTCGCGCTATGGTAAATGGCCAAGAAGCAAGCGAATTTGTTGTTAAAATCAATGCAGAAGTTCCACTTTCTGAAATGTTTGGTTATGCAACAGATCTTCGCTCACAAACTCAAGGTCGTGCATCATACTCAATGGAACCATTGAAATATGCTGAAGCACCTGCAAGTGTTGCAGCAGCAGTTATTGAAGCACGTAAAAAATAATTGAAAATTAAACTCCGTAGTACAGCAATGTGCTACGGAACTTTACTTAAAGGAAACATCAAAAATGTCTAAAGAAAAATTTGAACGTACAAAACCGCACGTAAACGTGGGTACAATCGGCCACGTTGACCATGGTAAAACAACTTTAACAGCAGCAATCACCACAGTATTAGCAAAACACTACGGTGGTGCGGCACGCGCATTTGACCAAATTGATAACGCGCCAGAAGAAAAAGCACGTGGTATCACCATCAACACTTCACACGTTGAATACGATACTCCAACACGTCACTACGCACACGTTGACTGCCCAGGACACGCGGACTATGTTAAAAACATGATTACTGGTGCGGCGCA
>NZ_CBCSDH010000017.1:0-51254 GCF_965138825.1 Avibacterium endocarditidis | reverse complement strand
GTCAATCACAAGCCTGATTTTATGGTAGAACAAAGCGGCTGTATTAGGTTGAATATCTAGCAAATTTGCTGCCGTTCTTGCAGTAACTTCTGCGATAAAAAACTCCAGCAGTTTTTTCTGTATGGATTTCTTTAATTTACAATGTGTTATCTTCATTTTTGTAGTATAGCATTGTTGCTAATCTACTACAGCCCCTAAAATTAAAATATAATTTATTCTTGATTTTTACGGTTTCTTAATTTTTGTAGGGCTATATATGAAAAAGATAGCGGTATTGATTTGGTTTTGCAGTTTCTCGTCATTATTATCTGCGGTAGAACGACCTTCTCCAGAATTAAACCGTATTGATGCTCAACAGCAACAACGCCAAAAGGAGCAAATCCAACAGCAAAACGAACGGCTTCGTTCAGATGCTGATGTAAGAATGGAAATTTCTTCAGAAAAACCTACCGCACTTCCCTTAAATGAATCTCCTTGTTATCCCATTCAACACCTTTCCATTGTAGATTATTCCGCTGATAACACCGTGAAATCGAGCCAATTTCAATGGGCATTAAATAAAGCCATCACACAATTAAACCTCAAATTGCCACATTGTTTCGGGGCTCAAGGATTAGGCATTTTAATGAAACAGATGCAAAATAATGTGATTGAGCAAGGCTATATCACAACCAGAGTGGTGGCGAGTGAACAAGATTTAACGCAAGGCATATTTTCTTTAACGGTTATTCCAGGGCAAGTTCGCCATACCATTATTGCTGATGCAAGTCGCATTCCTTGGTTTAGTAAACTTACCGCAAAAACCGCATTGGCATTTAAACAGGGGGATTTAATTAATCTCCGTGATATTGAACAATCGTTGGAAAATCTCAAGCGTGTGCCAACGGCGGATGCCAACATTGAAATCCTTCCCGCCGATAACAGTGCTCAGCTTGGTGAGAGCGATATTAAAATTACCTATCAACAGCGTTTTCCTTTCCGGTTAAGCGTAAATTTAGATGATTCAGGTTCAAAATCCACCGGAAAATGGCAAGGCTCAGCAACGCTTTCGTGGGATAACTTGTTTTCTGCCAACGATTTATTTTATACCACCTTCACACATAGCATAAAACGCCATACGGACGATGACGGGCGTCGTGCCACAAGAAATTATGGTTTCTATTATTCTGTGCTTTTTGGCTACTGGGCCTTCTCTGCCTCACTGTATAAAACAAATTACCATCAAGAGGTTTTCGCTGCTTTTAATAATAACTATCTCTATTCTGGACAGAGTGAAACAACCAATTTGAATCTCTCCTATTTGCTTTATCGTGATGCGGTACGAAAAACCACAATCTCAGGTGGCTTTTGGTCTCGCCATTCGAAAAACTACATTGATGACGCTGAAATTGATGTTCAACGCCGCCGAATGGCAGGTTGGCAAATCAACTTGAGCCATATTGAATATATTAAGGCAGCAACACTGAAACTTTCTGCAGGATTTAAATGGGGAACGGGCGTACGCGGCTCTATGAAAGCTCCTGAAGAATATTGGGGAGAAGGCACATCTCGCCCAAAAATCCTCACTGCATCGCTTGAATTTAATTATCCTTTCCACATTGGCAAGCAGGCTTGGGCATTTAACACTGATTGGTCAGCACAATGGAATAAAACAACGCTTATTCAGCAAGATAGATTAAGCATTGGCGGACGTTATACGGTGCGAGGTTTTGACGGTGAACTCACCTTATCAGGGGAACGCGGTTGGCTATGGCGTAATGAGCTTAGTTGGAATGTGGCGAATAAGGGGCATTGGCTATATCTAGCACTTGATGGCGGCAGGGTAATGGGACGTGATGAAGAAATGCGTCTTGGTCATCACTTGATGGGTACGGCACTCGGACTACGCGGAGGTTGGACGCACTTTTATTATGATGTGTTTATTGGACGCCCATTAAGCAAACCGCGTGGTTTTAAAACATCGCATAGCGTAACAGGCTTTAATATCGGCTTAACCTTTTAATTTAGTGCATTAGGCTTAAACGAGGATTTTCTTATGAATAAACATAATTTTCGTGTGATTTTCAGCAAAACACTGCAACGCCTTATCGTGGTGTCTGAACTGGCAAAAGCGGAAGGCAAAGCAAAAAGTGAAATGCCTCAAACACAAAGTGCGGTTGGTTTTTTACCGATTTTTGCCACCTTAAAACCGCTCACTTTCCGTTTATTCTGTGCTTTGGGTTTTGTTTTTTCCTTCTCTGCATTTGCAGAAACCTTAATCATCAAAGCCGATCCTAATGCACCTAAAAATCAGCAACCCATTATCCTTCAAACTGCTAATGGATTGCCACAAGTCAATATTCAAACACCCAATGATAAAGGGCTTTCCCATAATAAATACCAGGATTTTAATGTAGATAAAAAAGGGGCAATTCTTAATAACAGCCACAAGACCACTCAAACTCAACAAGCTGGATTAATACAAGGCAATCCCTATCTTGCACGTGGTGAAGCCAAAGTCATTCTCAATGAAGTCACCTCTACAAATCCAACCCAACTGAAGGGGTATCTTGAAGTGGCAGGGAAAAAAGCCGAAGTAATTATCGCCAACCCAAATGGGCTGCACTGTGATGGCTGTGGCACGATTAACGCCACCCGTTCCACAATGACCACAGGCAAACCACTGATTGAAGAGGGACGTGTAACAGGCTTTCAGGTCGAAAAAGGCAAAATGAAAGTCAGCGGTCGGGGTTTAGATAACAGCCGTGTAGATTATACGGATATCCTTGCTCGAGAAGCAGAAATCAATGCAGGCATTTGGGCAGGCAAAAAGCTCAATGTGGTTACAGGGAAAAATACCGTCAAACAAGCGGATCTTGCCAATACCGACAGTGAACTACAAATTACCCGTATTGACAGCCAAAATCTCAGTGAAAATACACCGCACTTTGCCTTAGATGTGAGTGAACTTGGCGGTATGTATGCAGGAAAAATTCATCTTGTTGGTACTGAGCAAGGATTAGGCGTGCGTAATACAGGGCATATTGGGGCGAGTGCGGAGAATTTAGTGATTGACTCACAAGGGAAAATTGTCAATAAAGGGATACTCAGCGCCGCTCAACAACTCAGTGCCAAAAGTCAACTCGATATTGAAAATACGGGGCGTATTGAAACAAAAACGCAAAATATTGAATTACATTCAAATACGGGTATCAAACAAAATGGGCAACTTATTGCTCGCCAAGGTGCTATCAACGCAAAAACAAAGAATACCTTAAGCCAAACGGGGACAACCTTAGCACGAGGAAACATTCATTACCAAGCCGCTAACATTAACGCAACGCTAGAGTCACTTATTGCTGCCGGTGTGATCACCACGAATGCGGAGAATAAGGAAACCCACCAATTAGCCTCACAATCTGCACAAGAGGCAACCATTGATATTCAATCGGAAAATATCGCTCAACTGGCAGGGCAACAGGCTGCCTCAGGTAAATTTAATGTATCGGCTCAAGTAATTAATTTAGATCACAGCAGAAATAATGCTTATGGGATTTCTCTCCACGCTAATAATGGTGATGTCACGGCTAACTATAGCCAATTAAGTGCAGTGGAGAATTTAACCATTTTTACGCCACAAACCCTTTCCACCCAACATAGTCAACTGACTGCACAGCGTATTCAAACAACGCAAAAAGATTTAAATATGCAGAATGCACAATGGCAGCAGCTTGGCACGGAGCATTTTCGCTTAAATGCCAATACGATTTCCCATCAAGGTGGCACCTTAAGTGTGGGAGGAAATTTTACCCTTGACGCTGAGAACGTGGATAATACGGCTGGCCGTTTTATTTCGGGTAAGCAATTTACGCTTCGTGTTAAAAATCAATTTAATTCTACACAAGGCTTAGTTTTTTCTGGCGACAATTTGAGCATAGAAAGTGGCAACTTAATCAATGATAATGGCGTAATTCAAAGCATTGGTAATGCCGCTATCAATACAAAAAATAGCAAAATCTCCAATAAAAATACCCTTACCGATGATAATAGCAAAGGAATTATTGCGTTAGGTGATTTATCTATTAACAGCCATCAGATCGATAATAGCAGTGGTTTTATCGGCACAGAGAAAAAGCTGAACGTAAATACAAATCCGTTAAATAATGCGAAAGGCACAATAATCGGATCTGAGACAAGCCTCAATACTGGTAATCTCAATAATGAGAATGGCACAATTTTGGCGAACAAAACGCTGACAGTAGTCTCAAATATGATCAACAATGTTTTGGGTGCATTAGGTAGCCAAGGTACATTATCGCTTGATACTCAGCAGGCTTCTCTCAACAACCAGCAAGGACAAATTTTTGCTAAGCGAGCAGCGTTAAAGACAGGTGAAATAAATAATCAACAAGGTTTATTACGCGGTGATGAAGCACTTACATTGAATACCCATTCTTCACTATTAGATAACCGTTTTACTCAACGCACCAATCAAGGCATTATTGGATTAGGCGAAGTGTTGCTAGACCAAGTCTCTCAATTAAATAATACTGAAGGGCGTATCGCAACAGGGCAAAATTTAACGGTCAATGCCCAATCACTCCTTAATACCAAAGGAAATATCAACGGGCAACAGAATACGATAATTCAGGCTGCACAAGTTGATAATAAAGAAGGCACAATCTGGGGTGGGAATGTCAGTGTAGCTGCAACAGAAGTTGATAATCGAACCTTATCTGCTCAAGGCTCCTTGATTGGTGCGGATAATCAATTAACTGTGAATGCTCAACAACTCCATAATCAACAAACCAAAGCCACACAAACAACACCGACACAGGGGCTGCAAGGAAAACAGCTTCAACTCAATATTTCACAATTAAATAATCAGAATGGAGGGATTTATGCCACTGAAAATCTTTCTGCACGGGTTGAACAAATACTCAATAATCAACGCGGTGAAATTTTGGGTGGGAATACGGTTTCGATTTTATCCCCGCAACACCAACTGGTTATTGATAATCAAGATGGGCTGCTGGAGGCTGGGAGACAGTTCAATATAACAGCAAAAACCTTACTTAATGAAGGAACCATTAAAACAGCTGGGAATGCAGTTATCCAATTAACAGATGATTTTACCTTAAATCACGCATTTCAAATTGGGAATAATCTCACCTTTAGCGCAGCGGGGAGCTTTGTCAATAATTCCCCTTTAATTGTCGGCAACCAAGCAATGTTTACAGCCAAAAATCTCCTGAACAATAAAGAGGCTGAGATTTCATCAAAACGGACATTAATTAATACCAATACAGTGACAAACTATGGGCTCATTGATGGTACTGAAAATATAATTAAAACGGGGATATTGAATAATCTAGGTACGGGTAAAATTTATGGTAATCACCTCGCTATTCAAGCTGAACAATTAAATAATTTAAATGAGGGTGATAAATCAGCAACGATAGCCGCTCGAGAAAAGCTCGATCTCGGTATCCATACTTTAGTGAATAAAGATCATAGTCTCATATTAAGCCTTGGAAATTTATCTATTGGTGGTGAGCTTGATGAGCATAATCAAGCAACGGGCAAAGCGACCTTAATCGACAATGGTAGTGCAACGATTGAAGCCCTAGGTGATGGGGATATTCGTACTGAAAAACTCTTTAACCACGATTTACATATTAAAACAGGTATTCAAACAGAGAAAGAATATTTTGAAGAACACGCTTTAGGAAATAGTAGTACTCGCTATCGAGGCAATACAAATGGGAAAATTTATGATGGCGTATATTATGTTAATAATGGAAGCAGAGATCAACATTCCTACTTTCGTCTAAATAACGGTAAAAAAGTATCGGGTTTTGGTTGGTATTCTTGGTGGTATAACCGTACAACAGAAACAACAACACTAGAAGATAGCGATCCCGCTAAAATTCTGATTGGTGGATCATTACACTTATCTGGTCAACACCTTCATAATCAATACAGTCAATTATTAATTGGCGATCGTTTATCCCTTGATGATAAAGTTATTACCCAAAATCTACGTGATAACCTATCTTCTGACACATCAACCCTTATTAATGAAGATTTAATTGGCAATATCGATCGTAATGATAGTGGGACTTATCGTATTGAATACCGTATCAGAAAGAAAAAAGGAAAAACGCGTTACTATCATTACCATCGTAATGGTCTAAAGTATGAAGATGTTCACCCGACAGAACATTTCAATTTCAACTTGGTATTAAACGAAATTGGTTCCCCGGTTAATGGCACTGGCGTAAACATCGCTTCTCAGGCAGAAAGTGCGAACATTGCATTAAAAAATGTATCAACAACAGCACAGAATGAAATTATTTCTGGTCAGGTTGTTGCCCACTACCCAGAACAATTAGGAAATGACCGAATACCAACCATTAAAACCCATTTAGTGGATATTCGTCTTCCACAAGCAAGCCTTTATCAAATCAACCCTGATGCCCCTAATGGCTATTTAGTGGAAACCGATCCTCGTTTTATTGACCGTAAACAATGGCTTGGCTCTGACTATATGTTTAACGCATTGCGTTACGATCACGAAAATGTACAGAAACGATTAGGTGATGGTTATTATGAACAACGCTTGATAAACGAACAAATTCATCAACTTACGGGGCGTCGTTTCCTCGATAATTACAGTTCTGACATCGAACAATATAAAGCGTTAATGGATAGTGGTATCCATTATGCGAAGAAATTTAACCTGAGTTTAGGCATAGGTTTAACGGCTGAACAAATGGCAGAGCTAACCTCAGATATGGTGTGGTTTGTGAATAAAGAAATCACTCTACCAAGTGGCAAGAAACTGACTGTTCTCACCCCACAAGTTTACCTTGTTTCCCGTAACCTTGATGTGAGTTCACAAGGGGCGTTAATTTCAGCAAGAGAAATTGTAGGAAGCCTCAATGGCGATATCACTAACACAGGAACCATTGCCGGGCGAAATCTAACCGCACTTTCAGCCCAAAATCTCAATAACCAAGGGCTTGTTTTGGGGGATTCCGTTAATTTACTTGCGGAGCAAAAATTAGTCAACCTTGGCGGTAAAATTGAAGCATTAAGTCGTGCTACATTAGTTGGCAAAACAGGCGTTGAAATCGCAAGTACAACAAGTAGCCGAGCTTATCAAGATGACTTTGGTAATGAATTTAACCGCACTAATTTAGATAATCTCGCCAGCATTAATGTCAAAGATAAAACTGGAAAATTGACCATTTACAGCCCACAAGGCGTTACCACTAAAGGTGCTGTACTCAATAGTGCAGGTGAAATGCTTGTTCAAGCCAAACAGATTGATATTGGTACGATTAATATACAAAATAAAACGGATTACAATGCGGATGCGGATAATTACTATCGTCTAAATCAACAACAAGAAGTCGGCTCCCAACTGAATGGAGGAGGCAATATCACCCTTGTGAGTGAGCAAGGCACTGTCGTTCGCCAAGGAGAAATCCATAGCGAAAATGGTGATGTTAATCTTTCTTCAAATGGTGATATTCGCATTGAAGAAGGACGCAATAAAGAGCAACTTTCTTCGAGCTCAAAAGGGACAACAAGTGGATTCTTAAGCAAAACCACCATTATCCGTAAACACGCACACAATAATGATTTAGCCAAAAGCTCAATCATTGATGGCAAAAATGTTACCTTTAATACAAATAAGGGAAATCTCACTATACAGGGTTCTTCTGTTGTAGCGGAAAATAATCTTATTGCCAAAGCCAAGAACATAAGGATTCAAGAAGCTGAAAACCGTATTTATTCAGAAGATTTTTATAGTAAACAAAAATCAGGGCTAATGGGCTCGGGCGGTGGCGTTGGTTTTACCGTAGGAAGCAAAAAAGACACCACAGAAAATGATCAAACTAAATATTACGCTACAGGCAGCCAAGTAGGCAGCCTAAAAGGGAATACTACCCTACTTGCTCAAGACCATTACCAACAACAAGGCAGTACGGTTTCTTCTGTTGAAGGTGATGTGAATATCGGTGCGAAAAAAGTCGATATTTTGGCAACCGATGACAAATACGAAAGCCATTATAAACACACCATGGAACAAAAAGGCTTCACCATTGCGGTAAATATTCCTGTGGTGCAAGCGGTGCAAAATGCCCTTGCTGTAGCGGAACAAGCTAAACAAATGGGCGAAAGCAAACATAGCCGTGTTAATGCAATGGCAGCAGCGAACACTGCGTGGGGTGCATATCGAGCAGGTGAGGGTTTAATGAAAGCCAGTGAAACCTTAAGCCAAATGGCGAATGGTAATCTAGCTCAAGGAGCGATGAATGCCAGTGTGTCTATTACTTATGGCGAACAAAAAAATGTGCAAACCACCGATACTCAAGGCAACACTGCCACAAACAGTGCAATTAACGCAGGAGGAAAAGTAATCATTACCGCTACAGGGGCAGGCAAGGCGTCAGATATTAACATTGTAGGCTCTGATGTCTCAGGCAAACAAGGCACAATCTTACAAGCGGATGATGAAATCAATTTACTGGCTGTCAAACAAACCCACCAAGAACGCAGCAAAAATAAATCTAGTGGGTTTAATGCGGGTGTGGCAGTGAGTTATGGCTCTGATGGTTTTGCTTTTGGGATTACCGCAGGCGGCAACTACGGCAAAGGCTATGGCAATGGCGATGAAACCACTTGGCGAACAAGTCATATTGGCGATAAAGGTAGCCACACCATTATTCAAAGCGGTGGCGACACCAATATCAAAGGCGCTCAAGTGCGAGGCAACGGCATCATGGTTGATGCGGAAAACCTTAACATTGAAAGCCTGCAAGATACCATGACCTATAAAGGCAAACAAATGAATGTGAGCGGTCAAGTAACCGTTGGTTACGGCTTCTCAGGCTCAGCGAGTTTCAACCAATCAAAAATGAATGCCGATTATGCTAGCGTGCAAGAGCAATCTGGTTTATTTGCAGGCGATGAAGGCTATCAAGTCAATGTGCGGAAGCATACGGATTTAAAAGGTGGGTTAATTACTTCCACTGCACAAGCGGAAGCGGACAACAAAAATAGCTTCAGTACAGGCTCGCTTTCTTATTCAGATATTCAAAACCATGCAAATACTAGTGGAAGTGCCTTTGGCGTGAGCGGCTCAGTTG
Organism: Avibacterium endocarditidis; assembly: GCF_965138825.1. Lineage (NCBI taxonomy): Bacteria > Pseudomonadati > Pseudomonadota > Gammaproteobacteria > Pasteurellales > Pasteurellaceae > Avibacterium > Avibacterium endocarditidis. The sequence continues at coordinate 42,114 of NZ_CBCSDH010000017.1, read as the reverse complement.
CCATGAATTTTGACACACCATTTGGTGAACATGGACAAGCACAAAGCAATAAGCAAGCTGTCAATGAACAAGGTGAGAAGTTATATATTGACAGTCAGGGCAATCAAACCACTGCAAGCCGAGATAGTTCTGGGAAAGAGAATAAAGTCAAATTAGCGGAGGGTTTAGATTCGCTAACGGGTAATCTATCTGTTGGTTTTGGTTATGAAAAAGAAAGTCAATCCAGCGTAACGAAAAGTGGCATTAACACCACAAATCTTCATATCCGTGATGAAAATGCACAGCAATCACTGACAGGAAAATCTGTTGAAGAAACGCTGCAAGATATAAAAACCGATATTACAACAGAATCAGCAGAGCAACATTCAGGTAAGTTAGCAAATCACTTTGATAAAGACAAAGTACTAAAAGAACTGAATATTCAAGTTAAGGTAACAAAAGAGTTCAGACAAAATGCCTTTTCAACGATAGATGCTTATGTTTTGCCGAAACAGGCTGAGTTAAGAAAGCAAATTAAAGAGGCAAAAACAGAAGAAGAAAAGACCGCACTTTATAATGAGATTTATAAACTCCAGTATCAAAAACGATTGCTTGAAACCGTGGTTGGTATTGTTTCAGGTTCACCTGATCTTGCAATTACGCAAGGCACTTTACAACTAGCAGCGACAAAAATGCGAGAGGAAACCTTAGCTAATTCACGAAAATTTAAAGGCATTATTGATGCTAAAACAGGTAAGAAAATCAGTAATGTTTCCTATGATAGTGGTTATTTTGATGGTGTGAAGTTAGGTGGGGTTAGGGTTGATGTTGATGCTATTTGTGGTTCAAGTAACGAGCGTTGTACTGTAAATTCTGATGGTAGTTATCAATATATTGGTGGTGTATCTAGTAACGGAAAACAAATTCTTACCTTAAAAGATGCGATTGATGTAGATTTAAATCCTGATGCTAAAGATATGTATGGACCAACAGGTGGTTTTCAAGCAATTAAAGGCGGATGGTATTTGCCATTTAATACAACTATTTCATATGAGGTTGGAAGTTTTTCAGATAGATTGGTAGAGTCTTTTGCTGGAACTCATGACCTAATAGGAGGACAAGCATGGGGTTTTTATAATTCGCAAGGAAATACAGCACAGAAAACAGCAACAGAAAAACTTAGAGCTGAAATAACAACAACTGCTGCTATTCCTGCTGCAACTCCTTTTGCAGTAGCGGATTTAATGTCATCTGATTTTGTAGAACTTCTATTTCAGTTAGGAGGAAATTAAAAATGAAGAAACTCTTGCTTATTTTATCATTATTTATCTTAAATGGATGTCTATATTCTTTTGAAAATGGTTGTATTAGACCAATAATTCAAACAGTTTCATCAAACTGTTATAAAAATAGAAAATATTTTCCATATGTAGCATATTTTCAGAAAGAAGGAACTATTGGTCACACAGATCCTACTATACGGTGGAATGATGTAAAATCTTGTGGTGGAATTAATATATCTCTTAAAGACAATACATTCAAATTGAAGAATGAAAGGGATTCTAAGGGTCTTTTTAATCCTGATGCATATAATGCTTTTGACCAATGTATGGAGAAGAAAGGATATATTCATTTTAAATATGAAGACTGTGGATCACAAGAACCTAAATGGAATAAAGGAAAATGTAACCTTTAAAAAATATTGATCAAGCCAGTTTATTCAAATGAATTATTGGGTGTGATTGCAGAAGGAAATCGAACACGCCAATATAGTAGCGACATTGTCAATTGAGACTATTTTAATTATGTTACTTCGCCAAAAGGTATAGTTGATCCTGTTATTTGGGAGGATTTATTAGTTGGAGGAGGATTAAAACTTGGAAGAAAAGCCCTTTCAGCTACAAATAGAGCCTTAACAGCAACAGGTGAAACTTTAGCAAAATCTATGGTATCAAATGAAGCAATTGTATTAGGTACATTTGCGGATACGGAATTAAAGCTGATGTTGGAAAAACTCGCAACGAATAGTAAGTCCTACCTAGATAATTCATTTAAAGCTGCAGCGAATGCACCAATGAAAACCACCCTTACTAAAGGGGTGGCGGCTGGTATCGCTTCACTAGGTGGTGAAGTTTATGATTACACTAAAGATAATAACCCGAAAGAGCTAACAAAAGACAACTTATATAAATCAGCGACGAATGTCACTAGTGATGCCTATAAAGGATTGCTGTTTGGAAATACCAATATAGGAACAACTATTATAGGGAATAGCCTTGTAGATAAAGCGGTAACTGGAGAAAGTAATTTAGAGCAGAATGCGGTTTCTGGGATAGAAGGGGAAATTATTGATAAACTAATTCCTACTGTGCCAGGTAGAGAATTTATTATTGAAGGATCACAAAAATTTCTTAATAAGGGGATTATAGAGAATGAAAATAAAGAGGAATATTGTAAATATTTTTAAGGAAATAGCAAAGAATTTTTTAAAATAATAGTTGTTTTTTTTTATGGTTATTTTTTTATACTAAACGTCTATTTAGAAACGGGTAGTTTACACACCTCTTTATCTAGAATAAAAGATGGGATAGATTATTATATCTTTTATTTTTTACCATTACTTATATTCTTCTATTTCTTAAAAAAGAATTTTTAATAAATAATTTATCTAATATTTATTAACCTTTTAAAGATATTAATATATTTTATTATTTTAGTTATGGTTACTCAGGCTAAAATATGGAACAAAAAGGTTTCACCATTGCGGTAAATATCCCTGTAGTTCAAGCGGTACAAAATGCTCTCGCTGTAGCGGAACAAGCTAAACAAATGGGCGAAAGCAAACATAGCCGTGTTAATGCAATGGCAGCAGCGAACACTGCGTGGGGTGCATATCGAGCAGGTGAGGGTTTAATGAAAGCCAGTGAAACCTTAAGCCAAATGGCGAATGGTAATCTAGCTCAAGGAGCGATGAATGCCAGTGTGTCTATTACTTATGGCGAACAAAAAAATGTGCAAACCACCGATACTCAAGGCAACACTGCCACAAACAGTGCAATTAACGCAGGAGGAAAAGTAATCATTACCGCTACAGGGGCAGGCAAGGCGTCAGATATTAACATTGTAGGCTCTGATGTCTCAGGCAAACAAGGCACAATCTTACAAGCGGATGATGAAATCAATTTACTGGCTGTCAAACAAACCCACCAAGAACGCAGCAAAAATAAATCTAGTGGGTTTAATGCGGGTGTGGCAGTGAGTTATGGCTCTGATGGTTTTGCTTTTGGGATTACCGCAGGCGGCAACTACGGCAAAGGCTATGGCAATGGCGATGAAACCACTTGGCGAACAAGTCATATTGGCGATAAAGGTAGCCACACCATTATTCAAAGCGGTGGCGACACCAATATCAAAGGCGCTCAAGTGCGAGGCAACGGCATCATGGTTGATGTGGAAAACCTTAACATTGAAAGCCTGCAAGATACCATGACCTATAAAGGCAAACAAATGAACGTGAGTGGTCAAATGACTGTTGGTTACGGCTTTTCAGGCTCAGCGAGTTTCAACCAATCAAAAATGAACGCCGATTATGCCAGCGTGCAAGAGCAATCAGGTTTATTTGCAGGCGATGAAGGCTATCAAGTCAATGTGCGGAAGCATACGGATTTAAAAGGTGGCTTAATTACCTCTACCGTACAAGCGGAAGAACTTGGCAAGAACCGTTTTGAAACTGGAACGCTAACCTATGCAGATATTCAAAACCATAGCAATTATTCAGCAAGTGGATTTGGCTTAAGTGGTGGTGTAACAGTGAGTGGAGGAGATGCTCCTAAAGAAGTAGGAGGAATGAAACTTCGACAAATTGGTCAAAACGCTCAAGATGGTTCTGCGAAAGTAGAATATGATGGTATTGCAGGTATTGGCAGTCAAGGGAACTGGGGAATAACAAAAGGCATTACAACCGCATTGTTAGGTCAAGTAAAAGATAAAGGCAGTGAAAGCGGTATAACCACCAGTTCAATCAATACCGCCAATATCACTATTCGTGATCACGAAGCTCAACAAAAGATAAGCAGAAAAACAGTTGAGGAAAGTTTACAAGGACTTTCTAAAATTAATCTTCATCAAGGTGTTGAAAAAGCCGATGTTGAAACTATCCGTTCAGATTTAGAGCGTGATTTAAATACTGCAACGGAATTTGTCAATAATGTTAATAATCAAGGTGATGAAATTCATTACAAAATGGAGAAAAATGAAGACTCTCTCTTTTCAATTCAACCTAACACACCTGAGTGTAATCATATTTCTTGTTTAGATTTCGATAAAGATAATTCCCAAGCACTTAAAAAACTTATTTATAGCGACGAATTATTGACAGAAGAACAAGCAAAATTATTAAGTAAAGTTGCAACAGCAGGTATGTTGAATTTGACTAGAGAAGAAAAAGTTTCAAGTGCCATTTTGTATGACAAAGACTTATCTTCAATTAAGGATACTGCATTGATTCTGAATAGAGGAAGTGCAGGGATTTTAAATGAATTTTTATTCACGGGTTTTGAGCGATTTAGAGCTTGGGCAAATATGCCTTCTCTCTTTGGTGCTTCGAATGCGACACGAGATCATGCTCAGATTGCGAAAAAATTAGATGAATATAATGCTTACGCAAAATCTCAAGGAGCAAAAACATATACATTTGAAAATGTAGCGCATAGTTTAGGTGTGTCTGGTAATAAAAATATGCTGAATTGGTCAGCGCATCTTGGTCAAAAATATGAGCATACTGATGTGGAATATTTACATTTAGGTGGTTCATATCCATCAAGTGAAGTAGATAAACAATCGAGAGAGTTATTTAAGGGTGTCAAAACACAATATCTTGGTGTTGAGAGAGACGTTGTATATGAGGGAATACCAATTTTAAGAAATTTAGGATTAGGAATGATTGGGAATAATCCTAATGCAACACCGAATAGAGCAAAGACATCCATTTTAGAAGCGCATTCTGAGGCTAATCAGAATATTAATAACTTAAAGTTTGTTTATGATAAAAATAATAAAGAATCTTTTAAGAAATGGCAAAATACTCTAGATATTTTGAATAAAACACATAAAGATGGAATAAGAGAGTTCAATGTTGTTGGAGAAAACAGATGATAAAAATTTTTTCCGTTTTATATTTAGCCTGCTGTGTAACTGGTTGCTTATGGATTTGGTATCCACCGTATTCTTCATTTTGGGATGAAGATATATGGATCCATAAAGAGAACAATACGCCACCTCCTAAAGATATAGTTAGAGAGTGTTATTCTCAATCATTATTACCATTTGAAACAAAAGTTGTAGGAGAGTTGGAGATACCAGTTAATCCTGAAGATCAGGTTAAAGCTAATGATCTTGATGGAGCTTGTTTGTATCAAAAAGGATTTCGGTTTAATGCTAGTTATAAATACTGTTATAGATTTGACAATACCTGCAAGCAATGGAATAAATATAGAAATTAATAAAAATTATGAATTTTGCCCCCCCTTTCGGCAAATATGGACAAGCCCAAAGCAATAAACAAGCGGTGAATGAACAAGGCGAGAAGCTGTATATTGATAGTCAGGGTAACCAAACCACTGCAAGCCGAGATAGTTCAGGAAAAGAGAATAAAGCCAAATTAGCGGAGGGTCTGGATTCGCTTACAGGTAATCTTTCAGTTGGCTTTGGTTATGAAAAAGAAAGTCAATCCAGCATAACGAAAAGTGGGATTAACACGGCTATACTCAATTAGAGAATGGTGATTATAGACACGTTAGCGGAAGCGTCATCAAAGGACCAGTTGATATTGGTCATATTTATGGTTGGGAGCATAGGAGATTATCTTTGGCTGCAAAAGAAGTTGGGTTATTGCTTTATTAGAAGCAGGGGCAGATCCAAATATACCTAATCGAGATAATGTGATTCCACTGGCAATGATGGGAGGGATCCCCGATAGATTAGACGTGCGAACACTAATGCTGGATAAAGGTGGCAATGTACATTATAAGAACGGGAATAATGAATTGGGTATTGTACATAGCGTAAAAAAAAACACCTTGGGAAACAAGATAGATATAAACCAATGATAGAGCTAATGGAGAAATATGCTTAGAAAATGCATTTAGGCCATTTAGCCCTTTGGCCTTTTCGGGTAAGACCTTTCCCCTTGGAAAGGTTACCCTTAAATCCCTTAGGGGATTTCCCTTATGCCTTTTCCTTTTTGAGGTTTTCGTGCGATTGTTTGACTTATACGCTCAAGTTGCTCCAATATATCTGCCGTTTTAGGCGAAATGTACCATAACACCTGTTTTATATTATTAAATACGTTGATAAGATCGATTTTACTTTCATCGAAAATTGGCTCATGGTGACAAATTCTATTCCTTAGATAACGCACTCGGCTTGTTATGTTATGTATCTCATTCACTATTAAATCACGTTCATCAGGGGAGGAAATACAAACATTAGGGAATGCTTTATTAAAATGATTTATCCATCTCATTCGATGAGTTCGCGATAACATATTTTCCCAAAATATAAAGTTAAGCTCTGCCACAACTTTTCCAGGCGAAATCTCATTAGTATCTATTCTTAATGGCTGTAAACGTCCATTGATGAAATGGAATTCGTAGGTTTTGTGTGAAGACAACTTATTTACAATACGGAGCAATTCTTCTCTTGTTGCAGGTTTTAATGCTCGAATAAAGTTATCATTTAAAATACTATATGCCCTATAACTAGGTTCTAGCGCATTAATAATGGCATTTCGTAATGCTACTTCATATAGGCTAATCACTTCCAAAAGTGCGCCACTTATTTGTATGTTCCAAATATAGAGTTCATATGCCTGCATATCTTTTAATGAAAGGTCATCTTCATCTTTGAAGTAAGATAGATAGGTTTCTATTCTTGCTTGGGATAATAGAGTGTGAAGCTCACTAATTTTAGACACCATAACGCTAAACCATATTAATTAATACATTGACAACACAGTTCTTGAAGTATAGCATATAGGAAGACTTAGGGACTGTGAAGATAGCAATCATTGATTAGCTGGACCCCCCTTTGCAAAAGCGATAGCCCCAATTTAATTGATTGGGGTTTATTTTTATTCCTCTGCTTCAATACCGTCTTCTTCTATAATCACCTCTTCCCATTCATCTTCAGGAAGAAACTGCCAATAATTACAAATCCAACCATCTTCAAATTTTTCCCATAAGCCTGCATAGTTATACGCTGTCACTTCAGGATCAGCGTGGCAAATTTGGCTCGCTTGAATTTGAGCATTGGCCCAACTTGAAAAAAGAAGGGGTATAACGATAATCAAAGCTCTCATTGTTATGTAATCTCATTCCTCCTGTTCCAGTATATTTATCCTAAATGACTTTTCCTCTCCTAAATTCTCTGAAATTTCAAAACAATTAATTCTCCTAAAATCCCCTGATATTTTGCAAAATAGCTACTGTCATTAGGGTATGCGTATGGGCAACCTGATAAGCCTTTTGTACATACCTTATTGGCACAAGATAAAACTGTGCCATCTGTTGCCGTGGGTGAACAGCTTAAACAGCAACGGCCTGAAGTGTTTGAGCGTACCGATGCCGCAGGCAATAAAACCCGCGAAACAGATCAAACCATTACCGATCGTTCATTTGTACGTGTAATTGAAACAGATACCGAAACGAAGAATATCGGTACATCGCAAAGCAATATTGACGCAGACAAACAAGTCAATGTAGGCGGAAATTATAGCTTGAGTGTGGTTGGTAACATTACAACGGTGACAATAGGCAATGCGACTACTGCCATTGGCGGAACATTAAAAGAGCAAATCAGCGGCATTGCAGAACGTTGTTCAGATGTATTGCTTAAACTGAAAGCCCCTACAATTCAGTTATTAGCAAGCCAAATTCATATTGGTTCAGGAGAACAAAACATCTTAAGCATTATGGAAGAAACAATTCAAATCGTTGCCGACCTTGCGAATACTGTTGCAAGTCATACCCATAATGGCGGCCCAGCACCAGATCAAAGCAGCACGTTCAGCGGCTACAACAGTAGGGCATTAAATGAGAAAGATAAATTCTCGCCTATTATTGAGCAGTAAACATATCATCAACATCCGGCCACCTATTTAGGTGGCTTTTTTATTACCTACCGCCTTTATTTAAAAGGCTTTAGCTACAGCTTTCCTTTTATAAAGTGAAGCCAAACTGATCCACGGAAAATTCTCACGCCACGTCAAACGTCACGAAAAATCCACTCTCCCACCCGCGTTTTTTATGCAAAAAATTGCCATTTTTTCAGTTAAGAAAGATCAGGTTTTATTAAAATGAAAAGCTATCATATTGAAATATAAAAAGAATTTCTATTTTACGTGGGGGGGCATAAAATGATTTACATCTAACCGCTCACACATCTGAAATTTGGTGACCATTGGACACCAAACAGGGAAAAGGTGGATTATCAGAATTTCTAGGATAGGCTAAAAATAGTCACCAAATGGACACCAAAAGAAAAAGTGCGGTAAAAATGAGATATAAAAAAAGCCGCTCTTGGCGACTATCTTATTGATTTAATTATGCTTTAAAATGGTGCCCGAGGGCGGACTTGAACCGCCACGACTCGAAAGTCGAGGGATTTTAAATCCCTTGTGTCTACCGATTTCACCACTCGGGCTGAGTGATATTGCTGACTGCGGTTGCATTATGGAGGCGTGTCCCGGAGTCGAACCGAGCTACATGGATTTGCAATCCAGTGCATAACCGCTTTGCTAACACGCCGTAGCGTAAATTGGAGCGGGAAACGAGGCTCGAACTCGCGACCCCGACCTTGGCAAGGTCGTGCTCTACCAACTGAGCTATTCCCGCTTTCGCTGCAACACATTCGCTGTCAGTGGCGTGCATTTTACTGACTTCTTGAACGCTGTCAATTAAAAATATAAAAAAATATTATTGATTGATGAAAAAAAATGCAAGGTGAGTAAGTGTGTTTTAAAACAAAGCAATTTATGGATAAATTTAGATCGTTTTTAATCTTTTTATCTCATCGCAAAACTAAATTTAAAATCTACTTTAAACAGGCGATCCTTTGTGCCAAAATGTGAAAATATGATTTATTTGAATCGCACACCTTTTTCTTTTGGGATTGTAGATAAAAGTGCGGTGAAATTTTTTGCAATTTTTACGAGGAATAATATGACACAGCAATACAAAATCGAAACACTACTCGCGCAAGCAGGCAATCGCACAGATGAAAGAACAGGCGCAGTTTCCACGCCTATTTTCCTTTCTACTGCCTATGGTCATCACGGTATTGGGGAAAGCACGGGATACGATTACACCCGCACGAAAAACCCAACACGCACTGTTTTAGAAGAAACCATTGCGAAATTAGAAGGCGGTGAACGTGGTTTTGCTTGCGCTTCTGGTATGGCGGCGATTCAGTTAATTATGCAATTATTCGCCGCGCCCGATGAATGGATTGTATCGAGCGATGTATATGGTGGAACTTATCGTTTATTGGATTTTGCGTATAAAAATACCCACGGAGTAAAACCCGTTTACGTGAACACCGCTTCATTAGAAGCGATCGAGCAAGCAATCACGCCAAATACCAAAGCGATTTTTGTGGAAACGCCGTCAAATCCATTAATGGAAGAATGTGATGTGCCAGCCATTGCAAAATTGGCGAAAAAGCACAATTTATTACTTATCGTAGATAATACATTCTTAACTCCGGTGCTATTCCGTCCTTTGGAATGTGGCGCGGATATTGTGATCCACAGCGGAACAAAATATATCGCAGGGCATAATGATGCCTTAGTGGGCTTGGTGGTAGCTAATGGGCAAGAACTTTGTGATCGTCTGTTTTATATTCAAAATGGTGCGGGCGCAGTGCTTTCGCCATTTGATAGCTTTTTGACCATTCGTGGAATGAAAACCTTGGCATTGCGTATGGAACGTCATCAGAAAAATGCGCAAGAACTCGCGAAATTCCTTGCTGAGCAGCCACAAGTGAAAGATGTGCTTTATCCGAATAAAGGGGGAATGCTCTCTTTCCGTTTGCAAGATGAATCTTGGGTTAATCCATTCTTGAAAGCGATTAAACTCATTACCTTTGCAGAAAGTCTTGGTGGCACAGAAAGTTTCATCACTTATCCTGCGACTCAAACCCATATGGATATTCCTGAGGCGGAGCGTATTGCACGTGGTGTGTGTAATTGTCTGCTACGTTTCTCGGTGGGCTTGGAAGATGTGGAAGATCTCAAAGCGGATCTGTTACAAGCTTTCGCCCAATTAAAATAACAAAGCAGGGAGAATAAAATGAGAGTCGCTGTTTATAGCACCAAAAGCTACGATCGCAAATATTTAGAATTAGTCAATGTGAAGTATGGATTTGAGCTGGAATTTTTTGATTTTATGCTCACGGAATCTACCGCCAAAATGGCAGAACATTGCGATGTGGTGTGCATTTTTGTGAATGACGATGGCAGCCGAAAAGTATTGGAAAAATTGGCCGCACTTGGAGTAAAAATGGTGGCCTTGCGCTGCGCTGGTTTTAATAATGTGGATCTCAAAGCCGCACAAGAATTAGGTATTCAAGTGGTTCGTGTACCAGCTTATTCGCCAGAAGCGGTGGCAGAACATACTGTAGGTTTAATGCTGACCCTAAATCGCCGTATTCACCGCGCTTATCAACGTACACGTGAAGCGAATTTTTCCCTTGAGGGATTGACCGGCTTCAATATGCACGGACGCACGGTTGGGGTGATTGGTACAGGGAAAATTGGCATTGCCGTAATACGTATTTTAAAAGGGTTTGGTATGCACATTTTGGCTTATGATCCCTTCAAAAACCCCGTTGCGGAGGAACTTGGTGCAGAATATGTGGAATTAAACGAATTATATGCCCGTTCGCAAGTGATTACGCTACATTGCCCCGCAACCCCTGAAAATTATCACCTGCTGAATCGTGAAGCCTTTGCGAAAATGCGAGATGGCGTGATGATTATTAACACCAGCCGTGGCACGTTGATCGATACACAGGCAGCGATTGATGCGTTAAAACAGCGTAAAATCGGGGCGTTAGGAATGGACGTGTATGAAAACGAGCGAGATCTTTTCTTTGAAGACAAATCAAATGAAGTAATTCAAGATGATGTTTTCCGCCGTTTATCTTCGTGCCATAACGTGTTGCTTACGGGACATCAAGCCTTCTTGACGGAGGAAGCGCTGACCAGTATTTCTAGCGTAACTTTAGAAAATATTTACAGCCTAAAAACAGGCAAACCTTGCCCAAATTTAGTGCTGCCATCTTAACTTTTAACAATTACATTGATTAGTGATGATAGCTTGAATTTATGCTATCATCGCCCCATATTAAGGAAAACGCCATAGCCTATGGCGAATTAGATAATAGAAAATAAGGAAAATAAAATGAGTGAAGTATTACATACCACTGACGCTACTTTCGACGCTGATGTTTTAAGATCAGATGTACCTGTATTATTAGATTTCTGGGCGCCTTGGTGTGGCCCTTGTCGTATAGTTGGCCCAATTCTTGATGAATTAGCGGCGGAATTAGGCGATAAAGTGAAAATCGTAAAAATCAACATTGACGAAAACCAAGCAACACCAGCTCAATTTGGCGTTCGCAGCATTCCAACTTTATTAATGTTTAAAGAAGGAAAAGCCGTTGCTTCGCAAGTAGGCGCATTGCCTAAAAATCAATTAGCGGCATTTATTGCACAAAATAGTTAATCCACTAAAAATAACCCCATCAGATGATGGGGGTTGTTTTAATTTCAATTATGTAAATCTTGTATTATACCTCGCTTAACCTGGCGTTCTACAAAGTTACACCAGTGGATTGTCTAATTTAAACGCACTTCCAACCACTCCAAAAATTCATCAGCATTCATAAATCCTGTAATGCGGGCGGAGTGAATTTCGTTACCTTGTTTATCAAAAAAGATGATGGTGGGTAGGCCTAACACATTCAGTTTTTCCATTAACGCTTTGTTTTCTGGGCTATTTTTTGTCATATTTACTTGTAACAATAAAATATCGTCAAAGGCCTGCTGAACATTGGCATTGGAAAAAGTATATTTTTCAAACTCTTTACAAGCCACGCACCAATCGGCATAAAGATCAAGCATTGCAAAAGTGCGGTCGTTTTTTTGCAAGATTTTTTGTAGTTCATCATAGCTGCTTACTTTTTGGAATGCGGTTTGATGCGCACGCGTTGTTTGCGCTAAATCAGGTTCATTCCAGAGCCAAGTTTGCAGTGGTTTCACCAAGATCATCGCTAAGATAAAAAATCCAATACGCAACACCCAGCCAATGCCCTGCCCTTTGATTTGCAAGCCTGCCCATAAGCAGAAAGACACGCCAAGTAGCGCCCATAAACGATTTTCCCAGATTTCAGGCAGAATACGAGAAAGCAGGAAAACCGGCAAAGCAAGCATTACAAAGCCGAAAATCACTTTCACTTTTTCTAACCATTCGCCTGATTTTGGCAAAATGCGGTTGCCGAAAACCGTGGCTAAAATCAGTGGCACGCCCATTCCCAACGCAAGTAAATAAAGGGTGATTGCGCCAGTAAATAGATCTCCGCTTTGCGCCACATAGAGCAATGCGCCCGATAGCGGTGCGGAAGTGCAAGGAGATGCAACAAGGCCGGCGATCATTCCCATCACAAAAACGCCGCCAAATGCACCGCTCTTTTGTTTTTGGCTTAACAAGGTGAGTTTGGTTTGTAATGATGAAGGCAGTTGTAAGGTGAACACACCGAACATTGATAAGGCGAGCAGAACGAAAATCACCGATAAACCGATAAGTACATAAGGACTTTGCAGCGCAATTTGGAACGGCAAGCCGATGGCGGCCACGGCTAAGCCGAGCAAGGTGTAAGTGAGCGCCATTCCTTGCACATAAGCAAGACTTAATCCCAACGCGCGCGCCGTGCTTGGACGTTGCCCTGTGCCAATCACCACAGCAGAAAGCAGCGGCAACATTGGCAATACACAAGGGGTAAACGCCAAGCCTAAGCCTAATAAGAAAAAGCCAAATACCGCATATTTGCTTTCAAACAGGCGTTGTGCCAAGGATTGTTGTTCGTTTAACGCTGGGAAAAGTGCGGTGTTTTTTTGCACTGTTTTTTCTGCTGAATTTATTGCAGAAGGCTGCCATTGCACGGTTTTGGTTTCAGGCGGATAACAAAATCCTTTCGTGCAACCTTGGTAGGTAACAGAAAAGGTTTGTGGCGTTGCTGATGAAATGGGCACATTTAAGCTGAGATGATCACGGTAAATTTCCGTTTCGCCAAAAAATTCATCTTGATATTTTTCTGCTGGCGGAAAAGGGAAATTTGCGACCTTTTGTTCCCCTTGTTCAAGCAAGATTTCTTTTTTGTAGAGATAATAATCTGGCGCAATTTGCCACGCCAATTGCAAACTTTCCGCCTGAGATTGCGCTGTAAATTGAAAGGCCTCGTCCGCTTTTAAAAATTGCGGTTTGCTGTCAAAAAGCCCTGCTTGCGCTACAAGTGCGGTGCAAAAATAGAGAAAAATAAAAAGGATCTTTTTCATTAAAAAGCCATAACTCGTTGAAAATAAAAGATAAGCCCAATGGCATAAAATAATGTTAGCTATTCTAGCACAATCAGGCAAGGCTGAATGTATGAAAAGTCTTGGATTCTTTACTTTTATCGTCTTCTGCCGTTCGTTTCTATCTTAGATCTCTCTTACTTATTTTTTAAAGAAAAATAAGAGTTGATAACCATTCCTATTTGATGTAGTATGCCAAACCTAGTTATTTCGCAATGAAAAATAAGGAGTTTGAAATGAAAAAAGGGATTCACCCTGAAAATTATCGCACGGTGCTTTTTTACGACAGCAATGCCAAACAAGGCTTTTTAATTCGTTCTTGCGCCAGAACCACTCAAACAATGAAGTGGGAAGATGGCAAAGAGTATCCTGTCTTTATGTGTGATACTTCATCTGCATCACACCCATTTTATACGGGAAAAACCAGACAAATTAATAACGAAGGCAGAGCAAGTAGCTTCCTAAACAGATACAGCAAATTCGGCTCGCTAAAATCAAAATAAGGAGACATAATGCAAGTACTTTCTTCATTAAAAACTGCCAAAACTCGTCATCCAAACTGCAAGGTGGTCCGTCGTCACGGCGTGGTGTACGTTATTTGTAAAGAAAATCCACGCTTTAAAGCGCGTCAAGGGGGCAAAAAGAAAAAACGCTAAGATGTTATAAGATATATTTCCATATCGCTCTCTGAATTTTTCAGAGAGCGTTTCTTTTTTATAAAATAAAGCAATAAAACCTATGATTTAGATCATAAAAGCACGCAGAATTCATTTATCCTACTTGTTACAATAATGTTGCAATTATACAATGGCAAACTTAGAATACCCTAGAATTGTTAGTTTTAACTCGCCAATCAATATTGGAAAGGAAGAGATGCGAATATGGTTACCGCAAAAATTTTAATCGTTGAAGATGAAACCATTACAAGAAACACGCTAAAAAGCATTTTTGAAGCAGAAGGATATGACGTATTTGAAGCCAATGATGGCGTACAAATGCACAAAATTCTTTCCAGTCAAGACATTAATCTTGTCATTATGGACATTAATTTACCTGGTAAAAATGGGCTAATGCTCGCACGAGAATTGCGCGAAACCACCAACACGGCATTAATGTTCTTAACTGGGCGTGATAATGAAGTAGATAAAATTTTAGGTTTAGAAATCGGTGCTGATGATTACATCACCAAGCCTTTTAATCCGAGAGAATTAACTATTCGTGCGAGAAATTTATTACAACGTACGATGGCTGAAAACACCAAGCAAAGTTCACAACCAGTGGAACAATATCGTTTCAACGGCTGGACGTTAGATCTCAACAGCCGCACCTTAATTAATCCAGAAGGTGAAGAATACAAACTCCCACGTAGCGAATTTCGTGCAATGTTACAATTCTGCGAAAACCCTGGAAAAATCCAATCTCGCGAAGAATTATTGAAAAAAATGACAGGGCGAGAACTAAAGCCACAAGATAGAACGGTGGACGTTACTATTCGTCGCATTCGTAAACATTTTGAAGATCACCCCGACACCCCAGAACTTATCTCAACTATTCACGGTGAAGGGTATCGGTTTTGTGGGGAAATAGAGGAGTAGGATTCCTCTATTTTTTAAGCGCGCCCCTAAAATTATAAGGCTATGATGTTATTATTTTAGATACGCGCGGTACACTAGATATTACCCTAGATATGTTGGTCTTTGCTACCGATTGTAATATGCCCAAATATCTTAAATCAGACGGATAAAGTACGGTAAGGTTATTGAATATTTTTTGTGAAATCATTTGACAAAATGAGGAAATTTATATTTAACGTCTATTGTGTGATGGCTAGGCCTTTGGGGATTGCATGAATAGATTGGCTGTAGGTGGTAGGCTCATCATTATTAAGGCATCCCCTTATATTTACTGATTGTAGTTATAAATATCCTAGATTAATTTGTTGAGCAACTTGCCTTTTAATTTCAGTCGAAAAATGATCACAGTGTAATTTTTGGCAAGGAAACTTGGGACTACAGAGAATTTACTATGCAGTAGAGCTTAAAGAGGAAGATTAAGCTGAGTTTTTTGATGATGTAGCACGGATTCAGAACAATTGTCTAATTCCTTATTATTGATAAATGAAGATGTTTTGACTGCGCAACTATTATTGCAAGTGCGTCAATATCGTCGTTAATATGGGAAACTAGTGACAATTAATATTACTTTCTATTTTGTTTTATCAATCCAGTTCAACTAACGAGCTGTCGTTCCACAGTTCTTCTAAATATTCCATCAGGCGTTCTTTCTCGTCTTTGTTTTTAATCCCTGTTACATCTACGCCAGCCGTACTGGAAAAACGGATACGAATATGAATATCATCAAATTTTTCTGCGATTTTTCGTGGCAATACTTCTTGGAGCTTAGCAATAACTTTTAATTGATATTCTTGGCGTTTTTTGTCGTTTTCTTTCATAAAACGAATGTCTAACTGTTTCATTATGTTCTCCTTATTTTCTTGATTATTTATTCTGTTCAGCAAAAATGAGAAAATTTGCACCGCACTTTTATTTTTAGGGTGTTAAGCGGCAAATCGCATTTGCTTTTTAGGTTTCATTTGATGAATGGTATTGGTGATGACCCCAATAATCGGCAACGCAGACCACTTTTCACATTTGATGCTTTGCATTTTTGCGTCTAGCGGCAGAAAGATAAATTCTTTACCGTCATAGGCAGCAAACTCATATACGCAGAATTGGTGATTTTGTTCCATTACGACTAAATCACCAATACTAAGATGATCGCTTTGTTCCACCACAAGCATATCGCCCATTTCAATTCCCCACGCCAACATATTTGGATTGGTTACCTGAACAAAGCAGGTTTTTTGTGGGCGTTTAATGCAATATAGGTTTAAATCAAGTTTTCGATTAAAGGTTGAGTTGAAAGACTCGCTATCCGTTAAAAATGGCATTGGCTGATAGGAAAATGGTGCTTGTTCGTTGAGGTAATTCATCATAATGCTCCGCTAATCATCAATTCACTGGTTGTTTATACAGTGAAGATAATACTGGTGTTTTATACAGTTCGTCAATACTGTATAAAAACTTTTTTTCACTTTTTTGTATGGCTAAGGCAAATCAAGGGAAGAAAGAAGAAAATAATGTGTTTTATCTAATTTAGAGGGAAATATTTCTATATTTATGCAAATAATGTGCGTTAATTTACGATTTTATATTTTCTTTAGCACAAAATTAGGCTATCTTTACACTCGCTATGGGGGATCTAATTTTAGATCTGAATATCAACAATCTTCTGAAGTCATTGATCTTCAGTTTTAAACACAACATTGTAAATAATTATGAACACATCTCGTTTATATTCTCTGTTTTTTCACGGAAGTTTAGTGAAAAGAATTTCTATTGGTTTAGTGCTAGGTTTGCTACTTGCGATCATTGCACCAAGCTTGCAATCTGTACTCGGTTTCAACCTTGCTGAAAAAGCGGGTTTTTTAGGGACTGTTTTTGTTCGCTCATTGCGTGCTGTTGCACCAATTCTTGTATTCTTATTGGTGATTTCAGCCATTGCGAATAAAAAAATTGGTACGCAAAGCAATATGAAAGCGGTGGTGGTTTTATATTTGTTAGGCACGTTCCTTGCAGCATTAACTGCGGTGTTATTTAGCTTTGCTTTTCCAACCGAAATCGCTCTACAAACGCAAGAAAATTCTTTATCGCCACCAAGTGAAGTTTCTCAAGTATTAGGCACATTAGTGTTAAATGTGGTGGATAACCCAATCAACGCGTTATTTAATGCCAACTTTATCGGTATCCTTTCTTGGGCAATCGGTTTAGGTGTTGTATTGCGCCACGCGTCAGATACCACTAAAAATGTGATGAATGATCTTTCTGAAGGGGTATCAAAAATCGTTCACTTCATCATTAGCTTTGCGCCAATCGGGGTGTTTGGTTTAGTGGCAGAAACCCTTGCGGATAAAGGCTTGGGCGCGTTACTTGATTATGTGCGTTTATTATGCGTATTAATCGGTGCGATGCTGTTTACTGCGTTCGTAGTAAACCCAATTTTAGTGTACTGGAAAACACGTCGTAACCCGTATCCATTAATTTGGACTTGTGTACGCGAAAGTGGTTTAACGGCGTTCTTCACGCGTAGCTCAGCAGCAAATATTCCTGTAAATATGGAATTAGCGAAACGCTTAAACTTAAATGAAGATACCTATTCTGTCTCTATTCCGTTAGGTGCAAGTATTAATATGGCGGGTGCGGCAATTACTATCACCGTATTAACCTTAGCCGCAGTGCATACGTTAGGCGTGGAAGTTTCATTCCCAACAGCATTATTATTAAGTGTGGTAGCGAGCGTATGTGCTTGTGGTGCTTCTGGAGTGGCTGGTGGTTCATTATTATTAATTCCATTAGCTTGTAGCTTATTCGGTATCTCAAATGACATTGCTGCGCAAGTAATGGGCGTAGGCTTTATCATCGGGGTGTTACAAGATTCTGCAGAAACCGCATTGAACTCATCAACTGACGTGGTGTTTACTGCAGCGGTGTGTATCTCTGAAGAAGAAGCGCAAAAAAGCTAAGCTTTACTCAAGATAAAAAGAAAAAGAGCGGATGAAAATTTCCGCTTTTTTTATAGGTAGCTAATATGATTAAGATCGAAAATGCAACATTCCAGCTTGCCCATCATCAACGCTCAAAAATTGATGAATTATCCATTCAACCCAATGCTTATTGGGGTGTGGTAGGTAGTAATGGCAGTGGAAAAACCGCGCTCGCCTTGGCGCTGGAAGGCAAATTGCCTTTACTGGAAGGCACAATGGAAAATCATTTCCAAACTATTTGTTCCCTTTCTTTTGAAAAACAACAGAAAATTGTTAGTGAAACCTTTAAAGATCGCAACAATGATGGCGTCAGCCCTGATGATTTCGGCAAAACGGCCAAGCAGACCATTTTGGCTGAACAGGGCAATCTAGCGTTATTTGAAGAATATATTTCTCTGTTAAAAATCACCGCACTTTTAGATCGCCCTTTTATCCAGCTATCCACGGGGGAAAGCCGTAAAGTATTGCTGTGCCAAGCCTTAGTGCAACAACCTGATTTGCTGATTTTAGATGAGCCTTTTGAAGGGCTGGATCAGCAATCCGTCAAAGAATGGAAAGCATTGCTCGCGCAGTTACAACAAAAAATGGCGATTTTGCTGATCTTAAATCGTTTTGAAGATATTCCTGATGAGGCCAATCATCTCGCTCTGCTAGAACATCAAGAGGTTATTTTGCAAGGAGAGCGCCAAACTATTGAGCAACAAAGTCTTTATCAACAACTTCACTATGCAGAATCCGCCCAGCATATTCCTTTGCCTGAGCGTGCAGTCCCTGAGATAAAACTCGATGAAAATCAACCGCTCTTTGAATTAGAACAGGTTACCATTCAATATGGTGAGAAAAAAATTCTCGATAAACTTGATTGGCAAGTTAAGCGTGGCGAAAACTGGTGGATCAAAGGCCCAAATGGTGCAGGAAAATCTACCTTGCTTTCGGTGATTAGCGGTGATCACCCGCAATCTTACGCTAATAAAGTGCGTTTATTTGGCAATCAACGCGGTTCAGGCGAAACGATTTGGCAAATCAAACAAAAAATTGGTTATGTCAGCAGCCAACTGCATATGGATTATCGTGTGAATTGCTCCGCGCGAGATGTGATCCTATCGGGCTTTTTTGACAGCATTGGCGTTTATCAAAAAGTGCCAGATGCCTTACATATTAAAGCGATGGAATGGCTTGCCCGCTTGAATTTAACCGCGCAAGCTAATCAGCCGTTTAAATCCTTGTCTTGGGGGCAACAGCGTTTATTGCTGATCACTCGTGCAATGGTAAAACATCCGCCCGTGTTGATCTTAGATGAACCCTTGCAAGGGCTAGACGGCGTGAATCGTAAACTGGTTAAAGGCTTTATTGATCAACTGGTGATGAACAGCGAAACGCAATTACTTTTTGTTTCCCACCAAGATCAAGACGCGCCAAGTTGTATCACCCATTTATTTGAATTTGTCAATGAAAATGGACATTATCGCTATGTACAAAAGCCTATTTAATTTGTTAGACTTCAATCAGTTATCCCCCATTTTAAGGAGAGAAAAATGGAATTGTTAGACGGTTTTCCTGTTGCTGTGGTCGTCTTTGTTATCTTTGTGATTGTTGTGCTGTTTTCCACTTTGAAAACCGTACCGCAAGGCTATCATTGGACGATTGAACGCTTTGGGCGCTACACTCGCACCCTCACCCCAGGGCTAAATTTTGTTGTGCCTTTTGTGGATCGCGTGGGGCGCAAAATCAATATGATGGAACAGGTGCTAGATATTCCTTCGCAAGAAGTGATCTCAAAAGATAATGCCAATGTATCCATTGATGCCGTGTGTTTCGTTCAAGTGATTGATGCACGCCGTGCCGCTTATGAAGTAAACCATTTAGAGCAGGCGATCATCAATTTAACGATGACCAATATTCGTACCGTGCTAGGCTCAATGGAATTGGACGAAATGCTTTCACAGCGTGATAATATCAACGGACGTTTGTTATCCATTGTGGACGAAGCCACCAACCCTTGGGGGATCAAGGTAACGCGTATTGAGATCCGCGATGTGCGTCCACCACACGAATTAATCGCCGCAATGAATGCACAAATGAAAGCGGAACGTAATAAACGAGCTGAAATTTTAGAAGCAGAAGGGATTCGCCAAGCGGAAATCTTGCGCGCAGAAGGGGAAAAACAATCCCGTATTCTTAAAGCGGAAGGGGAACGTGCGGAAGCCTTTTTACAAGCGGAAGCTCGTGAGCGTGCCGCCGAAGCAGAAGCCAAAGCCACCCAAATGGTGTCGGAAGCCATTGCAGGCGGAAACACCAAAGCCATTAATTACTTCATCGCACAAAAATATACTGAAGCGTTAAAAGAAATTGGTGGCGCAAATAATAGTAAAGTGGTGTTAATGCCACTTGAAGCAGGCAATTTAATTGGCTCAGTGGCAGGCATTGCCGAGCTATTAAAAGGTGAAAAGCAATAATTTGCCTATCAATATCAGGGGCATTGCCCCTTTAAATATAAACTAAGGGGATAAGTATGGAATGGCTCGCAACTTGGTCAGTGTGGCACTGGCTTATTTTAGGCTTTGGCTTATTAATTGCCGAAATTCTCATTCCGGGCGTATTTTTGCTCTGGTGGGGTTTGGCGGCAATTATTATCGCAGGCGTAATGGCATTATTTGTCACCTTATCCTTAACCTTTTTAATGATTGGCTATGCCATTTTAGCCATTATTTTAAGTTTTTCTTGGTGGAAATACCAACACGGCAAAGATCTCCAAGATCAATCGCACACTTCATTAAACCAACGGGATCACGCAATGCTCGGCACAAAAGGTATCGTGCAAGAAATCAATGAAAACGGCATTGGGCGTGGTCATTTTGGCGACACCACTTGGCGAATTCAAGGCAAGCACCTGCATGTTGGCGATGCCATTGAAGTGTATAACGTGGAAGGGATCACCTTATTTGTTAAGAAAGTAGAATAGCACAATGAAACATTTAATTATTTTCGCCCACCCAAATGGGCAAGACAGCTTTAATCGCAGCATCTTAGACCGCACTTTGAACGCCAGCCGAGCGCTCAAAGTGGAAACCCAAGTGCGTGATTTGTATCAACTAAATTTTGATCCCGTCATTTCGTGGGCTGAATTACAAGGGGCAAATCAAGGCATTACTCCCGCAGAAATTCGCGAAGAACATCAGCTCATTCGTGAGGCAGATTTGATCACTCTCGTTTATCCCCTATGGTGGATGGGTTTTCCTGCAATTTTGAAAGGCTATTTAGATCGCGTGCTGAGCCACGGCTTTGCGTATAAAACAGAAGACGGACAATCTGTCGGCTTATTGCAAGGCAAAAAAATGCAACAGTTTATCACCATTGGCAGTAATGTTGAGAAATATCAACAGCTTGGCATTGATAAATCCTTGCGTGATTGCTTGGTGGACGGCTTATTTAATTTTTGTGGTATTACCGATATTCAGCATAAATTCTTTGGCGATATTCATATTATTGATGACAAGACGCGCCAGCAAATGCTTGATGACGCCGCGAAAATTACAACGCAAAATTTGACCGCACTTTTATCCGCAAAAGAAATCTCAAACAGTAAGGAAACCCCATAATGAGCAACGAAAACAGCCTGAACCATTTTTCTCTTATTAGCCGCTTATTCGGCAATCTGTTTTACCGCTCACCGCAAGATGCCACCTTGCAAAATGTCTTTGCTTGGTTACACCAACAACCGCTCAATGCCCTTTGGGCATTGGAAACCGATAAGCAAAGCGAGCAAGCGTTAGCCGCATTGCAAATGAAGATCGACTTAGCCTTGCTCGATCAAGAATACCAACGCTTATTTGGTGGCGAAAATCCCTTAGTGAAAACCGATCTTGCAACTTATGACATTGATCCCGCGGATTTTCTTGCCTTTCGTCAAGAGCGAGGAATGCCTGAGGTAGAACAAAGTGCGGTGGGTTTTCCTCTCATTTTTCTCACCGCCTCTTGGATTGAAGACAATCTTGATTCCACAGAGGCCCAAAAAACCTTATTCGCCGAGTTTCTTCTACCTTGTGCAAGCAAATTTTTATCCGCTGTGGAAACACAAGCCAATCTTCCTTTCTACCGCTCACTCGCCATTCTTTCCCGAGAAATCCTTTCTGCAATGGCTGATGAGTTGGAAGAAACCGTTCTTTAAGGTATAAAAACTTCTGAAAATCCCACCGCACTTTAATGGGTAATGTCTATGAAAAAGGGTGAAAACATTATTTCACCCTTTTATTTTCTAATCATACAAACTTGGATCACTTTCATTTGGACGGGTTTTGAAACGCCGGTGCAGCCACATATATTGTTCCACGCCTTGCAAGATTTCTTGTTCAACCACTTGATTCATTCGAGTGGCAATGTCAATTTCAGTATTGACATCAGAAAAATCTACGGGGGCGGATACTTTCACGGTGTAGCCTGAGCCGTCCGCGTTGCGTAATGGCGCAAAAGGAATCACTTTGCTATTTGGGGAAGATTTCAATAAATAATAACTGCCCGTTGTGGTGGAAGCATCTTTCACCGCGAAGAAAGGCACAAAAACAGCATTTTTCCGCCCGTAATCGTGATCGGGCGCATACCAAATAATTTCACCACGGCGTAATGCTTTGATCATATTGCGTAAATCTTTGCGATCAAGCATATCTTTGTTAGAGCGTAGTCGTCCCCAAGTTTGCAGCCAATCCATTAGTGGATTATCGTTTGGGCGATAAACCCCAATGCCGGGGGTGTAAAGCCCTAAAATTCTTGCCCCTAGCTCAAGGGTAAGAAAATGCACGCCCGTTAGAATCACGCCGTCTTTTTGGTAGGTTTTTAGGTATTCAATGCCTTCCACCTTCGACCATTTTTTGATCCGTTTATCCGACCAAAACCACGCCATTCCTGTTTCAATAATCGCCATTCCCGTGGCTTTCACATTAGCCTGCGCAATGTCATCAATTTTCTGTTCGCTATAATCAGGGAAACAAAGAGTAAGATTTCGCTTAGCGATTTTCATTCGCCGCTTGCCAACGCTTAACTTAGAAAATAGCCAGCCTAATCCATTCCCTATCTTTAACAAAAGGGGATAAGGCAAGAAAAGAATGAGCCGCCAAATGGCTAAACCAATCCAAAATCCCCAATATTTTGGGGCGAGAAATGCACGTTGAAATCTTGGAAGTGATGAATTTGCCATAACTAAAAGAAAGCTGTTCGTTAAAATTGGTTTAATCAAAGCGGTAGTTTAGCGGAAATTTTAGTAAATAGCATTTATCCTATGGTAAAATCTGCAAAAATTTGTCATTTAATGGAAAAGAATGAGGTCAAAATGGCGCAATATTCTACTCAATTTCAACAAGCGAAAGTGCTTGTTCTTGGCGATGTGATGTTAGATCGCTACTGGTTTGGTGCAACTAATCGCATCTCCCCTGAAGCCCCTGTGCCAGTGGTGCGTGTGCAAGAAAATGAAGAGCGCGCAGGTGGTGCGGCAAACGTGGCAATGAATATTGCTTCGCTCAATGTGCCAGTGCAATTACTCGGTTTAACAGGGCAAGATGAGGCAGGCTCGGCGCTTTCAACAATGTTAGAAAAGCAAAACATTGATTGCAATTTCGTGCAATTAGCCAGCCACCCAACCATCACCAAATTACGCGTACTTTCTCGTCATCAGCAATTATTACGCCTTGATTTTGAAGAAGATTTTCATAACGTAGAAAGCGATTCATTATTAGCAAAATTACAAAGTGCGGTGCAAAATTTCGGCGCTTTGATCCTTTCTGATTATGGCAAAGGCACACTTAATCAAGTACAAGCAATGATCCAAATTGCCCGCCAAGCCAACGTGCCAGTGCTAATTGATCCAAAAGGCACCGATTTTGAACGCTACCGCGGTGCAACTCTATTAACCCCAAATATGTCAGAATTTGAAGCGGTGGTAGGCAAATGCCATAGCGAAGATGACATTGTGGAAAAAGGCTTAAAATTAATCCGAGATATTGAATTAAGTGCCTTATTGGTTACTCGCTCAGAAAAAGGAATGACCCTACTCCGCCCAGATCAACCACCATTCCACCTGCCAACAGAAGCGAAAGAAGTGTTTGATGTAACCGGTGCTGGGGATACGGTGATCAGCGTGTTAGCAACGGCATTGGCAGATGGCCGCAGCTTTGAAGAATCCTGCTATTTAGCCAATGTTGCCGCAGGCATTGTGGTGGGTAAATTAGGGACTTCTACGGTGTCGAACGTAGAATTAGAAAACGCCATTCACGGACGCACAACCACTGGCTTTGGCGTGATGAACGAACAACAACTTAAAGAAGCGGTGGCGCAAGCCAAGCAGCGCGGTGAAAAAATCGTAATGACCAACGGCGTGTTTGATATTATTCACCCCGGCCACGTTTCTTATCTAGATAACGCCCGCAAGCTCGGCGATCGTTTAATTGTCGCAGTAAACAGCGATGCTTCCGTGAAACGCTTAAAAGGCGAAAGCCGCCCAATCAACCCACTGGAAGCCAGAATGGCTGTACTTGCAGGGCTTGCCGCAGTAGATTGGGTAGTGGAATTTAGCGAAGATACTCCGCAACGTTTAATCAGCGAAGTGTTGCCTGATCTGTTAGTCAAAGGCGGTGATTACAAACCAGAAGAAATCGCAGGCGGCAAAGAAGTTATCGCCAACGGCGGTGAGGTCAAAGTGCTAAACTTCGAAAACGGCTTTTCGAGCAGCAATGTGATTAATAAAATTCGTAGTTTGAAGTGATACAGCTAAATAGAATGAGAGATATAGGATAAAAGTTCTGCTTTTTAATTTTATATTCCTAGCGCTTTATAGGATATAAACTTGAATTTGTTTCTCTTTCTTTTAGTTTTAGTAATAGGGTCTAGTTAGTTGAGTTAAGGTCATTAAGGTACTCTAATAAATCCATTGAAAAAACAGAAAAAAAGCTTATGATGAACTGGTGGAATATCCCACGATTCATTAAGAAGGAAAATAGTATGGCTTTAGGCTGGTATGAATTGAAAAAAGCAAGTGATGGTCAATTTATGTTTAACCTTTATGCGGCAAACTCGCAAATTATCTTGACCAGTGAATTATATAAAACCAAAGCGTCTGCGCTAAATGGCATTGAATCTGTGCAAAAAAATGGTAGCGATGAGGCGAATTTTGAGTTCCGCGTGGCGAAAAATGAGAAACCTTATTTCGTATTGAAAGCTAAAAATCATCAAGAAATCGGACGCAGCCAATATTATGCTTCTCAAGAAGGGGCAAAAAATGGGGTGAAATCAGTAATGAACAACGCGCCAACAACGCAAATTAAAGATTTAACTGCCTAATTTAAAAGATAAAAGCGAGAGTTTCTCGCTTTTATTTTATCAAAATAATAGATCATTTCCTCCCTGAAATTTCCCCTTGAAAATTCCTTATAACCTTGTAGGATTTGAATATGTCATCAAGATAAAAGGAGCAAGAAAATGATAAAAAATGTTATCGGCCTTGGCGTGGCAGGCAATTTTGCAGGGCATTTGGAACAAGCGGGTGAGGCAAAGGATTTTGCCCAAGTGAAAACGGCAGAAACCCACCAGCCCAAAGCGATTTTTCCTTTTTATGTGCCTGCAGAAAACTTAGGTGACTATGACTTTTTGGCGGTCAATCCGTTAAGTGCCGAATATATTCGTTTTCCGCAAGCGGGAGCGGATAATTTACAGATTGAGCCTGAAATCGCTCTGTTGTGTGAAGTGCAATATTCTGGCGAAAAAGTTACCGCACTTTTGCCTTACGCCTTTGCGGCTTATAACGATTGTTCGATCCGCCGTCCTAATGCCAATAAAATTTGTGAAAAGAAAAACTGGGGCGAGGAAACCAAGGGCTTGGCGGCGACAACAATTCCGCTTACGTCCTTTGACTTAGGCAGTGAAATTGATGATTATCGCATTGCTTGCTTTCATAAGCGTGATGGCGAAATGAATGCTTATGGCGTGGATAGCCCCGCTTTAGGATACAGCTATTTTCATCAAAAATTGCTTGATTGGATTGTGGGACAAATGAATAATCAGCCTGATTTCGGCCCGATGAATCATATCGCTGATTTGCTGAAAAAAGCCAATTATCCAACACAAGCGATCATTAGCATTGGTGCAACCCGTTATACTGAATTCGGCACGAGCCATTTTCTGCAACCTGACGATGTGAGCATTGTGGTGGTGTATAACGGCAAGAAATATTCACCGCAACAAATTGAGCAAATGGCAGCGCAAGAACGTTTTGCAGAAGATATTTCAGCCCTTGTACAAAAGGTGATTTAACGAAAGCGCAAAAGGTGATTTAACGATATTTGAAAAATAAGGGGAAGCATAAACAGCCTTCCCCTTTTATTTTATCTTTCGGCTTTTACGCTTTTCGCCGTAGCGACACTTCGCCGCCATTAAATCGCACAAGGCCCTGTTCCGTTTCTAATAACAGGTAGCCTTCGCTGTCTATGCCACGCTCAATGCCGTGTTGGCTCGCATTTTCGCTGATTAAGCTCACGGGCTGATTAAGAAAAGCATCCCATTCCGCCCAGCGTGAATGAAAAAATACCATTCCTTTTTGTTCAAAGAGATCGAGATAATGATAAAGTCGCTGCACTAGCGCGATGATGATTTCATCGCGATCAAAGTGCGGTAGAATTTCTCGTAATTCTGCCCAAGGTTGATTAATATTAGCCTGCTTCGGCAAGGCAAGGTTAATGCCAATGCCAATAATCAAATTCAGCAAGCCATTCTTACGATTAGCAATTTCCACCAGCACTCCCGCCAGCTTTCGCCCTTGCAATAACACATCATTCGGCCATTTTAACCCGATGCTTTGCGCGCCAAAGGCTTGCAAGGTTTCTGCAATGGCAATGCCGATAACTAAACTCAGCCCATTCAGCGAAATATGCGGTGGAAATGTCCAGTAGGAGCTAAGAATAATCTGCCCAGCAAAGGGCGAAAGCCAATCACGCCCTCGCCGCCCACGCCCTGCGTATTGATATTCTGCCAAGCAAAGCTGCCCTTTTTCTAGCTGCTCAATCTGTTCTAATAAAAATTGATTTGTGGAATGAATCACAGGTTTGACCAGCACGGGGTAAGGCGCAAGACGTAGCTCTATTTTCTCCGCCGAAAGCAAGGGCAATTCTGGCTTGAGCTGGATTTCATCACCGTTTAGTTCAAATTTTATGCCCTGTTCGCTTAGCGCCTGAATATGAGCATTGAGTTGCGTTTCATCACAATGTAAAAGTGCGGTCAAATTTTGGCGAGAATTTTTCTTGCCGTCTGCCAACAAGGTTAAAAGCTCAAACATTTCTTTTTCTTTCCTTTTATAAAATAGAAGTAGCGAATTTTTTTAAATACAAAAAATATTTGCGGTTTGCCATTCCCAAATCAGCATAAACTCTGTATAATCTCGCCGCAATATTTTTTACCCTTTTTTCATATTAACCTTAGGGATTTTCCCTTCTACAGAGAGAATATTGCTATGCTACGCGTATTAAAAGAAGCCCTCACGTTTGATGATGTCCTTCTCGTTCCAGCACATTCCACCGTGCTACCAAACACTGCCGATTTATCCACGCAATTAACCAAAACCATTCGTTTAAATATCCCAATGCTTTCTGCCGCAATGGATACCGTTACCGAAGCGAAACTTGCCATCTCCCTTGCGCAAGAAGGCGGTATTGGTTTCATTCATAAAAATATGAGCATTGAACGCCAAGCGGATCGCGTGCGTAAAGTGAAAAAATTTGAAAGCGGCATTGTTTCCGATCCTATCACAGTTACCCCAGATTTAACCATTGGCGAATTAGCGGAAATCGTGAAGAAAAATGGTTTTGCAAGCTTCCCTGTGGTGAGCAGCCAAGGCGCGTTAGAAGGCATTATCACAGGGCGCGATACGCGTTTTGTGAAAGATATGAATAAAACCGTTGCGGATCTGATGACGCCCAAAGATCGCTTAGTTACCGTAAAAGAAGGCGCATCTAGCCAAGAAATTTTCAGCCTAATGCACGCACACCGTGTAGAAAAAGTGCTAGTAGTGAATGATGATTTCAAATTAAAAGGAATGATCACCTTAAAAGACTTCCAAAAAACCGAACAAAAACCTAACGCTTGTAAAGATGAATTCGGTCGTTTACGCGTGGGCGCGGCAGTAGGTGCTGGCACAGGTAATGAAGAACGTATCGAAGCCCTTGTGCAAGCTGGCGTGGACGTGTTGTTAATTGACTCTTCCCACGGACATTCCGAAGGCGTGTTGCAACGTGTGCGTGAAACTCGCGCGAAATATCCTGATTTGCCAATTATTGCAGGCAATGTGGCGACAGCAGAAGGCGCGATTGCCCTTGCTGATGCTGGTGCAAGTGCGGTGAAAATTGGTATCGGCCCTGGCTCAATTTGTACCACGCGTATTGTAACAGGCGTAGGTGTACCGCAAATCACTGCTATCGCCGATGCGGCCGAAGCCTTAAAAGATCGCGGCATTCCTGTTATTGCTGACGGCGGTATCCGTTATTCCGGCGACATTGCCAAAGCTATTGCCGCTGGCGCAAGTTGCGTAATGGTGGGTTCAATGTTCGCAGGCACAGAAGAAGCACCGGGGGAAATCGAATTATTCCAAGGACGTGCCTTTAAATCTTACCGTGGAATGGGATCCTTAGGCGCAATGAGCAAAGGCTCGTCCGACCGCTATTTCCAAAGCGATAACGCCGCCGATAAACTGGTGCCAGAAGGCATTGAGGGACGCATTCCATATAAAGGCTATTTAAAAGAAATTATCCACCAACAAATGGGCGGTTTACGTTCTTGTATGGGCTTAACAGGCTGCGCGACCATTGAAGATCTGCGCACTAAAGCGCAATTCGTACGCATCAGCGGTGCTGGCATCAAAGAAAGCCACGTCCACGATGTTACCATTACCAAAGAAGCGCCGAATTATAGAATGGGTTAATGATATGAAAAATCTAAAAGTAGATAACAAATTTACTAACGAAGAATTATGCCATATTTTTAAATGTGCTCCACAAGGTGGAATGAGAAAGTCAAATACAACTAATACTCTTGTATTAATTACAAAAACATATGGCAAGGAGATCTATAGAGATAGATGGGAAAATGATATTTTCTATTATACTGGAATGGGGTTAGAAGGAGATCAAGAACTTAATAGACAAAATAAAACCCTTGCTGAATCAAAAGAGAATGGAGTTGAAGTACATTTATTTGAGAATGAAGCACCTAATACTTATATTTACAAGGGGATTGTTGAGTTGAGTGGCAGTATTGTTAAAAACCGTCAACCCGATAAAAATTCAAATTTAAGAAATGCTTACATATTTCCTTTAAAAGTAAAAAAATAGCGATATAAAAATGAACAACATCCACAATCACAAAATTTTAATCTTAGACTTTGGTTCGCAATATACCCAGCTTATCGCCCGTCGTGTGCGGGAAATTGGGGTGTATTGTGAGCTGTGGGCTTGGGACGTAACAGAGGAACAAATTCGTGAATTTAACCCAACAGGGATTATTCTTTCTGGTGGGCCGGAAAGCACCACGGAAGAAAACAGCCCGCGCGCGCCTGAATATGTGTTTAACGCTGGCGTGCCAGTGCTAGGAATTTGTTACGGAATGCAGACAATGGCAATGCAGTTAGGCGGTTTAACGGAAACTTCTGACCATCGTGAATTTGGTTATGCTTCCGTTTCTTTACAAAATCCAACCGCACTTTTCGCTAGTTTAGATGACGGCGAACACAAACTCGATGTTTGGATGAGCCACGGCGATAAAGTAACTCAATTACCACCGCACTTTCAAATCACAGGAACAACGCCAACTTGCCCGATTGCAGCGATGTCTGATGAGAGCCATCATTTCTACGGCGTACAATTCCACCCAGAAGTTACCCACACCAAAAGTGGCTTAGCCCTTTTAACCAATTTTGTGGTGAGCATTTGTGGTTGTGAACGCAACTGGACACCAGAAAATATCATTGAAGATGCCGTGGCTCGCATTAAAGCGCAAGTGGGCGATGACGAAGTGATTTTAGGTTTATCAGGCGGCGTGGACTCTTCCGTTACTGCTTTATTATTACATCGAGCTATCGGCAAAAACCTACACTGCGTTTTTGTGGACAACGGCTTATTACGCTTAAACGAAGCCGATCAAGTGATGGAAATGTTTGGCGATAAATTCGGCTTAAACATCATTCGAGTGGACGCCGAAGATCGTTTCTTAAACGCCTTAAAAGGCATTTCAGATCCAGAAGCAAAACGCAAAATGATCGGTAAAGTGTTCGTTGATGTGTTTGATGACGAATCGAAAAAACTCAGTAGCGTCAAATGGTTAGCACAAGGCACAATTTATCCTGATGTGATCGAATCTGCGGCGAGCAAAACGGGCAAAGCGCACGTGATCAAATCTCACCACAACGTGGGCGGATTGCCAGATTATATGAAACTGGGTTTGGTAGAGCCATTACGCGAATTGTTTAAAGATGAAGTGCGTAAAATCGGCTTAGCCCTCGGGCTTCCAGCAGAAATGCTCAACCGCCACCCATTCCCCGGCCCTGGCTTAGGCGTGCGTGTTCTCGGTGAAATCAAAAAAGAATACTGCGACTTACTCCGCCGTGCCGATGCTATCTTTATTGAAGAGCTTTATAATTCAGGTTGGTATTACAAAGTTAGCCAAGCCTTCACCGTGTTCCTACCAGTAAAATCCGTAGGCGTAATGGGCGATGGCCGCAAATACGACTGGGTTGTTTCCCTGCGTGCCGTAGAAACCATTGATTTTATGACTGCACATTGGGCACACCTGCCTTATGACCTACTCGGCAAAATCTCCAACCGCATCATCAACGAAGTAGACGGCATCTCCCGCGTAGTTTATGACGTCAGCGGAAAACCACCTGCGACGATTGAGTGGGAGTAGGGGAGACACTGCTCAAAAGTATGCAAGGAAGACGTATACATGAGGTGGCTTGCGATATATTTAAATTTGCAATTGACAGCTACCTACAATTTTATATTGCATATAACAAAGTTTTTCATTAATGAAGAATTTTGATTTCAAAGAAAAATGCGAAATCCCCATTTCGCCTTTTTTAATGCAATTATTTCGCAATCCGTTTGTATTTAATACGATGGGGTTGCACAGCATCAGCGCCGAAGGTTTTCTTCTTCCATTCTTCATAGTCTGAGAAGTTACCTTCATAGAAGGTGACTTTGCCTTCATCGCCGTAATCCAAAATATGGGTCGCGATACGGTCTAAGAACCAGCGGTCGTGGGAAATTACCATCGCACAGCCAGGGAATTCTAAGATCGCATTTTCTAAGGCGCGCAAGGTTTCCACGTCAAGATCGTTGGTCGGTTCGTCTAATAACAGCACGTTACCGCCTGCTTGCAATAACTTGGCTAAATGCAAGCGTCCACGTTCCCCACCTGAAAGCTCACCCACGCGTTTTTGTTGATCTACACCTTTGAAGTTGAAGCGTCCGACATAAGCACGGCTTGGGATTTCAAAGTTGCCAATACGCAAAATATCTTGCCCGTGTGAAACTTCTTCCCATACGGTTTTGCTGTCGTCCATTTCATCACGGAACTGATCCACGGAAGAAAGCACCACAGTATCACCAAGGGTGATGCTACCGTTATCTGGCTGCTCTTGCCCTGAAAGCATACGGAAAAGGGTAGATTTTCCTGCGCCGTTCGCGCCGATGATGCCCACAATCGCGCCTTTTGGAATGCTGAAAGATAAATCATCAATCAAAGTGCGATCGCCATAGGATTTACTCAAATTGCTCACTTCGATCACTTTATCCCCTAAGCGTGGGCCAGGTGGAATAAATAACTCATTGGTTTCATTACGTTTTTGGTATTCACCGCTGTTTAACTCTTCAAAGCGAGCCATACGCGCCTTGCTCTTCGCTTGACGGCCTTTTGGATTTTGGCGAACCCATTCTAATTCTTTTTCAATGGATTTTTGGCGAGCTGATTCAGCTGCGGCTTCTTGAGCTAAGCGTTTTTCTTTTTGTTCTAACCAAGAAGAATAGTTGCCCTCCCAAGGAATGCCTTCACCACGGTCAAGCTCTAAGATCCAGCCAGCTACATTATCTAGGAAGTAACGGTCGTGGGTAATGGCAACTACTGTGCCTTCATAATCGTGTAAGAAACGCTCTAACCAAGCTACGGATTCGGCATCTAAGTGGTTGGTTGGCTCATCTAATAAGAGCATATCTGGTTTTTCGAGCAATAAGCGGCAAAGTGCCACACGGCGGCGTTCGCCCCCTGAAAGATGCTCGATTTTGGCGTCCCAATCAGGCAGACGCAAGGCATCAGCAGCACGTTCAAGTTGGTTTTCAAGATTATGTCCATCGTGCGCTTGGATAATGGCTTCTAACTTGGCTTGCTCGGCGGCAAGTTTATCAAAATCCGCATCAGGATCGGCATAAAGCCCATAGACTTCATCTAAACGATTTAACGCGGTTTTCACTTCCGCCACGGCTTCTTCTACCGCTTCACGCACGGTTTGTTGCGGATCAAGTTTTGGTTCTTGTGGAAGATAACCGATTTTGATCCCCGGCTGTGGACGGGCTTCGCCCTCAAATTCTTTATCCACGCCAGCCATAATGCGCAGCAGGGTAGATTTCCCCGCACCATTTAACCCCAGCACACCAATTTTTGCGCCTGGGAAAAAGCTTAAGGAAATATCTTTTAAAATATGACGTTTCGGCGGCACAACCTTACCGACACGGTGCATAGTATAAACAAATTGTGATGACATAAATTGTTCTCTTAGCTGTAAAAAGTGCGGGTTATTTTACTTGAGATTTTACCTTTTTGCGAATTGAAAGCGAAAAAAAACCTCCCGAAAGGGAGGTAGGAAAGTAGTTTAGCTATTTATTTTGATTATTTTATTTAGGAACTTTATGAATATCAAGCAATCACTCGACAGGACATATACTACCTATAAGCTGTTGATAAATAAATGATGAATTTACATTTTTTTGATATAAATCACAGAAATAGAGTTTTTTTGTTAGATTTTGTTGTTTAAATCAGCAAATGGCATTTTGTCTGCCTTTGGATTTAGTGGTAGGATTTTGCTTTCTTTTGTTTTAGTAAGGAAGATTATGTTCAAAAAATGCTTGGGACTCTTAACGTTGGTTCCGTTGCTTAGCGTTGCCCACCCGCACGCCTTTATTGATATGCAAAGTAAGGTGTTGGTGGAAAAAGGGGCGTTAGTTGGGTTTTCGATGCAGTGGGTGCTTGATGAGCCAAGTTCTGCCAGTATTATTTATGATTTAGCCCAGTCCACGCAACCAAGCGATAAGCAAAGGTTGATTGATGAAGCAATGAAAAATATTGTCAATGAGCATTATTTTAGCTATCTCTTTGATAAAGATAAGAAAAAGATTAAGTACAAAGCACAGCCGCAAAATTATGGAATGAAGTCAAATGGCACACAAATGATGTACTATTTTGATTTTTTGTTGTCTAAGCCCCAAGTGCTGAAGGAAAACCAGTTTGAATTAGCGACATACGATCCCACTTATTTTGTGGCAATGACTTATCCAACGCAGAATAACCCCATACTGAATAAACAAAGTGCGGTGGATTTTTCACAACTTCCTGCCCAATGTACGGGCAAGGTGATTGAACCAAATGTTGATGAAAAGGTGCGTAAATACGCGGCGTCTTTAGATCGTAGTCAGCGTGATGAGGACAGTTCCCTTGGCGAAGTGTTTAGCCAAAAAGTGGAGATTGTATGCCATTAAACAAGTGCACCCAAAAGGGCTTTAAGTATCTGGTAATATTGCTGTTACTCGTAGGGCTAGGGTTTTATATCTTACCTTATTTATTTGGGCAAACCATCAGCTGGCAAAAAGCCTTTAACCAGAGTATTTCTGGTTATTTACATCAAATTAAACAATATCCTGTGCGAGCAGGTTTAGGCTTAATGTTTATCAGTTTTTTGTATGGCGTGTTGCACGCACTCGGCCCAGGCCACGGTAAATTTGTCATTGCCAGTTATCTATCCACTCACCAAGCGAAATTAAAAACCAGCGTTCAGCTCACCTTGTTGTCTTCTTTAATGCAAGGCGTGGTGGCGGTGGCGGCGACCTCCATTATTGTGGTGGGCTTGCGTTTATCTTCCCATTATTTCAAATTGAGCCAACTTTGGCTTGAGCGATCCGCCTTTATTTTAATGTTCTTGCTAGGCGCATATTGGATTTATCAAAGTGCGGTGAAATTTTTGCGAGAATTTCGTCAAAACAAACGCAGCATTTCAGTGGGAAAAATTCACGCCATCAAACCCATTTCGGCAAAAGCGATTTCAGAAAAACCAGTTCAGCTTGTGCAATCCCATTGTGAGCATAGCGATCACGCAGAGGGTTGCAGTTGTGGGCATCAACACTTGCCGAGTTCGCAGCAATTAGAGCAGGCGACCAATTTTAAATCTCGTTTGCTTGTGATTTTAACCATTGGAATGCGGCCTTGCTCAGGGGCGATTTTTATTCTTTTTCTTTCCTATATGCTGGATCTTTATCAATGGGGAATGGCAGCAGCAATGGCGATGGCAGTGGGCACAGGGATTACGCTTTCTTTATTTGCCTTGATTGTGCAATATGCAAGACAGACCGCGGTGAAATTAGGGCGTTGGTATGTTAGCGCAGAGCATTCCCCTTATGCCGAAATTGCGGTGAAATTGATCGCAGGGTTTGTGGTGATTTTCTTTGCGACAGCATTATTTTATGGCACAACCTTGCCTGTGCGTGGTGGCGCAGTGTTATTTGGCGGATAATCTTTCAGATGAAAAATAGGGGTGAAATCTCACCCCTTTTTCTTTTCATCGTATCACTCGTTCAGCTTAAAGTGCGGTGTAAATTAACAAAGAATTATAAGCTACATAGCACAGAAATAGCACAAATCCTTCAACATGGTTAATTCGCCCATTTCGTCCTTTGAAACCATAACCAAATAAAAACAGCAAGCCTGTTAATGCAATCATAACGAGCATATCTCGGCTAAACACTTCTGGCGTGGCTTGAATTGGGCTGATTGCGCCAGCAATGCCGACCACAGCAAGGGTGTTAAACAGGTTCGAGCCAATAATATTGCCCACCGCGAGATCTAATTCATTTTTTCTCGCTGCCATAATGGAAGCCGCCAATTCTGGCAATGATGTGCCAATGGCAACAATGGTTAAACCGATAATCAAATCACTCACGCCTAAATAGGTGGCGATATTCACTGCACCCCACACTAATAATTGCGAGCTGGCCATTAATAATGCCAAGCCAATCACTAACCACAACACTGCAGTTTTCAACGGCATTTGTGATTTTTCTTTGAGTTCATCGTTAATGTCTTGTTCAAGACTATCGCCTGAATGTCTTGTGCCTTGCCAAATTGTCCAGCCCATATAGAGGGTGAATACCGCCAGTAAAATCACCGCATCAAGGCGAGAAATGGTGGCGTCATAAATTAAAAAGGCAGAAAGTAGGGTAACTAGCATCAACACGGGCAATTCTTTTTTTAGCACCTGTGAATTGACCATAATCGGCTTAATCATTGCGGTTACCCCTAAAATCAAGGCAATATTGGTGATGTTTGAGCCGTAAGCATTTCCCAGTGCAATCCCAGGGCTGTGGTTTAATGCAGAAAGTGCTGAAACAATAATTTCAGGCGCAGAAGTACCAAAGCCGATAATCACAATGCCGATTAACAAAGGCGACATACCTAAATAACTGGCGAGAGAAGCCGCACCGTCAATAAAACGATCTGCGCTCCAGACTAAAATCGCCAATCCGACCAGTATAGCGAGAAAAGATAAAAACATTTGCGTGTCCTATAAATGATGAAAAGTAACGAATATTATCATTATTATGAAAGGCTGATGAGAAAAAATAAAAGCCCATAAGGAGGATATGGGCTTTAAGCTCTTTTGGAACGAAATAGCTTTTATAAAAGGAGACAAATAAAAACTGCCAAAAGAGAAAATTGGCTCCTCCTGCTGGACTTGAACCAGCGACATACGGATTAACAGTCCGCCGTTCTACCGACTGAACTAAGGAGGAATAATTCTGTATCACAAGGAATTGGTCGCAGATGATAATGATCTGTCTTTCCTTTGTCAACAGTGAAATTAAAAAAATTTTGAAAAATTATGTTCTTTTTTTATATCCACAGCACCTGTGGATAAGTCTGTGAGTTTTAATTTGAAAAAATCGCCGATCCCTTGAAAAAACTAGGGTTTTGCGAATTGGCAATAAAATTGATTGTAAAATAGCATTTATTTATTTATCAATAAGTTAATAAAAATCTAGAAATTTTTTTAAAATTTTTTTTGATTTTGTGAGATTTCAATCTTGACAAATATAAGTCTGTGTAAAACTTAAAATTTTGCTTAAGCCGAATGTAAAAAATTATGCTAAAATTGACCGCACTTTTCGGATAGGCAGTTTTTTTATGAGTAACAAAATTCACAGCAAACCTTTTATTCTTCATTCTGATTTTTCGCCTTCTGGCGACCAACCGCAGGCGATAGAAAAGCTGAGTGAAAATCTCAATGATGGTTTAGCGCACCAAACCCTGCTTGGGGTAACGGGATCGGGCAAAACTTTTACCATTGCCAATGTGATTGCCAAGCTCAATCGCCCTGCAATGTTGCTTGCGCCAAATAAAACCCTTGCCGCTCAGCTTTATGCGGAAATGAAAGCCTTTTTCCCTGAAAACGCGGTGGAATATTTTGTTTCTTATTATGACTATTATCAGCCAGAAGCCTATGTGCCGAGCAGCGACACCTTTATTGAAAAAGATGCGTCCATTAACGATCAAATCGAGCAAATGCGTCTGTCTGCCACTAAATCTTTTTTAGAGCGCCGTGATACAATCGTTGTGGCGTCCGTTTCTGCTATTTATGGTTTGGGTGATCCTGATAGTTATCTCAAAATGATGCTGCATTTGCAAACAGGGGCGATCATCAACCAGCGAGAAATTTTGACGAAATTGGCAGAGCTACAATACACACGCAACGATCAAGCGTTTCAGCGCGGAACATTCAGAGTGCGGGGCGAAATTATTGATATTTTTCCTGCGGAATCCGATGATCAAGCCATTCGCATTGAATTATTTGATGACGAAATTGAACGCCTGAGCCTTTTTGATCCGCTGACAGGCACGAATTTTGGTGCGGTGCCACGTTACACAATTTATCCGAAAACCCATTATGTTACGCCGCGCGAACGGATTTTAGAAGCCATCGATCAAATTAAAACGGAATTGGCACAACGGCGAGAATACTTCATCAAAGAAAATAAATTGCTGGAAGAACAACGCATTACCCAACGCACACAGTTTGACATTGAAATGATGAATGAATTGGGCTATTGCTCGGGTATTGAAAATTATTCACGCTATTTATCGGGGCGTAAAGAAGGCGAGCCGCCACCGACATTGTTTGATTATATTCCTGCAGACGGTTTGCTGATTATTGATGAATCTCACGTTACTGTGCCACAAATTGGTGGAATGTATCGCGGCGACCGCTCACGCAAAGAAACCTTGGTGGAATATGGTTTCCGCCTGCCTTCAGCGCTAGATAACCGTCCATTAAAATTTGAAGAATTTGAACGCCTCGCACCGCAAACCATTTATGTTTCCGCCACGCCTGGCCCTTATGAATTAGAAAAATCGGGCAGTGAAATTATCGATCAAGTAGTGCGCCCAACAGGCTTGCTTGACCCAGAAATTGAAATTCGCCCTGTGGCAATTCAGGTGGACGATTTGCTTTCCGAAGCACGCCAAAGAGCGGATAAAAATGAGCGTGTTTTAGTAACCACATTAACCAAACGAATGGCGGAAGATCTGACCGATTATTTAGAAGAACACGGCGTGCGCGTGCGTTATCTACACTCCGACATTGACACCGTAGAACGGGTGGAAATTATCCGCGATCTCCGCTTAGGGGAATTCGACGTGCTAGTGGGAATCAACTTATTGCGCGAGGGCTTGGATATTCCCGAAGTGTCTTTGGTCGCGATTTTAGATGCAGATAAAGAAGGCTTTTTGCGTTCTGAACGCTCATTAATCCAAACCATTGGACGAGCTGCACGAAACCTAAATGGTAAAGCCATTTTATACGCGGACAGCATCACCAAATCAATGGAAAAAGCCATCAACGAAACCAACCGCCGCCGCGAAAAACAAATGAAATACAACGAAGAACACGGCATTGTACCGCAAGCGTTGAACAAAAAAGTGGGCGAATTGCTTGATATTGGCCAAGGCGCAACCAACAACAAAGCAAAAAGCAAACAAAAACAAAAATCCGTGGCAGAACCCACCGCACTTTATCAACCAACCAGCAGCAAAGAACTTCAGCAACAAATCAAAAAACTGGAACAGCAAATGTACAAACACGCCCAAGATCTGGAATTTGAAAAAGCCGCTGCAGTGCGTGATCAGTTGCACCAGCTACGGGAAAGGCTTTTTGTGGATTATTCGTAATGAAAATGAAATTCTTGCACTAAATCTGCACTGAGACTTTTGGCAACAGGGCAGGTGTGAGCTGCGGCTTCTAAGGTTGCTCGCGTGCGTTCATCGAGATCTTTGCTAAGATAAAAGTCTAGTATAATGCGCGCTACTCGACGTGGATTAAGTGCCATTTCTTTTTGAACTTCAATGCGTGTTCCTTGTAAATCTACGCCAAGATCTCTTGCTCGAATTCCCATAATCGTCATTGCACAAGCCGCGAGCGAGGCAGCAAGCAAATCTGTTGGCGAGAATGCTTCGCCTTTGCCGTTATTATCCACTGGGGCATCGGTGGAAATTTTGTCGCCACTTTGTAAGTGGATTAAATCGTTGTGTAAATTTCCAGTGTAATGAATGGTTGAAATATGTGCCATAGGAACTCCTTGTTGAGGTGATTTGTAGTTTAGTTAGAGTAAAAGGAAAGCAGATTGACTGCAAGATAAAATTATTTTTTTATTTAGAAAAATAATTATGGAAAATGCTGTTTGAATAAGTTAAACAGCATTTTTGTAAGTGCGGTGCTTTTTTTTTTTAAATTTAGTTTAAAAGCCCAAGTAAAGCATCAATAAGTGGCACAATAGGAATAAATAATAGGGTGCTTGTGGTTACGATATTGGTGGCAAAGGATACATCGCCTTTGGCTTCATTTGCGAGAATAGGCAATATGGCGAGAGCAGAAACAGAGGATTGCAGAATAAGCGTCTGTGTTTCAATAGTTGGCAGTGGTAGCCAAGCTTTGCCTAGGAAAATAAGCAGCGCCATAATTGCAGGGGCGATAGCAAACTTACCGATGAGTGCGGTAATGGTATCTTTATCAAATCTGATACTTTTTAACCCTGCATCATAAAGGGTGATGCCAATATAAATAAGCGAGAGAGGTGTAACCATTGCACCAATGTAGCTTAACGTACTATGAATAAAATTTGGCACTGGAATATTGATAAGTAAAAATATTAGTGCGACTAGAAAACCTAGTAGTGGTGGCGGTAAAAGTTTTTTCCAGCTGAATGTGTTATGTGTTGATGGCTGCGGTTGGCTACTATCTTGCGCAATCAGCCAAGCACCAAATGTCCAAGTAGAAATTGTATTTAACACATAATAAACTAAAAAATAAGGCATACTATTTTCACCAAATAATGCAATATTTAATGGTAAGCCGATAAATATGGTATTAGCGTTTACAATCGTATTAATAAAGACACCTTTCCGCCCAGCGCGAATATTAAAGAATTTTTTCATTAACCACGCAATAATATAGCCTAATAATATTGCGATACTGCCATAAATTAATCCGTCTGATAGAGAAAATAATTTTTCACGAGTAAGGTGGCTTAATACGGAAACAAAAATAGATGCTGGTAACGCAATATTCATAATTAGTTTAGAAATATTACCAGCAAAGCTATCTGCAAAATAGCCTTTGTGTCGTAAACAGAAGCCTAATGCAATAATAAGCACGATAGATAAGATATTTTCAAGTGCGGTGAGAAAAAGCATATTATTTTCCTCTGTTTGAATTATTTATTTTTTAAGAGTTTAGCAAGATATTTTTTATATTAATTAATAAGATGTGGTACATTTTTGTAAAAATGCCGTCTAAATATCAGACGGCATAGATAATATTTAGCGATAAACCGCTTGCCACATTGCATCTTGTACGCTTTGCACCCAGTTATCACTCTGTCTTGTTGCCACGCCATCTTTTACCGCTTGTTTAGCAACGGCAACCGCAACAGTGGCGGAAGAGGCGCGTAAGTTATCCACTGGTGGAAGAAGCGATGCACCTAAATCTTGTGGGTTCACTTGGCTAGCTACGGCTTCGGCAGCAGCAAGTAACATTCCATCTGTAACCTGTTTTGCCCCAGATACAATTACCCCTAGACCTAATCCCGGGTAGAGTAGTGCATTATTGCCTTGTCCAATATGGAAAGTAGTACCGTTATATTGCACAGGATCAACAGGGATTCCCGTTGCAATTAAGGCTTTACCTTGTGACCAAGGCACGGCATCTTGTGGCATCACTTCGATACGTTCTGTTGGGTTAGAAAGCGGTAATAAGATTGGGCGTTCTACACCTGCGCAAAGGGCTTTAACAACTTCTTCGCTGAATGCGCCGTGATCTGTTGATGTACCAATTAAAATGGTTGGTTTCGCTTGTTTTACCACTTCTAACAATCCAATTTTGCCATTTTCACGCGCCCAATCAGCCACTTCCGCAGCAGGACGAGCATATTCCTGTTGGTAATTAGGCAGATTTGGCATATCATCAGTGACTAAGCCATTAATATCAATCAGCCATACGCGTTTTTTCGCTTCTTCGCGTGAAAGTCCGTTACGTTCCATTGCGGCGCTGATTTGATCTGCCATTCCTGTACCAGCCGTACCAGCACCATAAACCACAAGGCGCTGTTCTGCAAAATTCTGCTTTGTTACTTTTAAGCCTGAAATCACCGCAGCCATAACTATCGCCCCTGTTCCTTGCATATCATCATTGAAAATACGGTATTTCTCACGATTTTCAACTAAGATTCGGCGGGCGTTGGAAGGGCCAAAATCTTCAAAGTGCAATAGAGCGTTAGGGAACATTTCAGAAGCGACTTTGAGATATTCATTAATTAAGTGATCATAGCGTTCACCACGAACACGCGCGTGACGATTACCAAGATAAGTTGGATCATTGAGAAGAGCTTCATTATCTGTACCTACATCTAAATTCACCGCAATCACACGGCTTGGATCAATGCCCGCAGCTGCTGTATACACCGCTAGTTTTCCGACAGAAATATCTGTTCCGTTCACGCCCCAATCGCCAATACCAAGAATTTCTTCTGCATCAGAACACACGATGAGATCCACATCATCTGCACCAAGCCCTAATGTTTCAAAAGAAGCACGAATATCTTCTGGGCGGTTCACATTCAGATAAACTGCACGAGAACGGTGATAATCACGGCTCCATTGTTTAATGGCATCACCCACAGTTGGGTCATAAACAATTGGTAGCATTTCAGCAATATGCTCGGTAAGCAGGCGGTAGTAAAGCACTTCATTACGATTATGTAATTGATCAAGGAAAATATATTTTTCCATTGGTTTTTCATAGCGAGAAAGCTGTTCGTAAGCACGTTTGGCTTGTTCATCAAGGGTTTCCACCGCAGCAGGTAAACGCCCTGTTAAGCCGAGTTTAGCGCGTTCTTCAAAGGTAAATGCTGTGCCTTTATTAGTCAGAGGGTTAGTGAGAATATCAGGGGTATGACTCATTTTTAAACTCCTTATTTGTGAAATAGATTATTTTTGATAGTTAAAATAGCTATTTATTATTGAGTATATGCCCATAAATAATAATTTCAAGTGGAGTGCTTGTTAT
>NZ_CBCSDH010000016.1:0-51443 GCF_965138825.1 Avibacterium endocarditidis | reverse complement strand
AAACAATTTTACGAACGCTTACGCGCGAATGGTAAGGCGTTCAAAGTGGCGATTAACGCCTGTATGCGTAAGCTTCTAACCATTTTAAATGCGATTGTCCGCGATGGTTCGCAATGGGATGCTCACGCGCTTTAATTAACGAATTTGTATTTTTGCTTTTTAGCGGAATACAGTTGCTGCAAAAATTCGTAAAAAATTACCCCATATCTTTTGTAAAGAGGAGTTAGGGGAGATTTTAATTGCAAAAAACGCAACATTAAGTTCCAATAATATCAATTTACGCAATCTTTAGAAAGGTATAATCTGTCATTGATTATTTTGTAAACCAACTTAACCAAAAGGATAAAAAAATGGCTAATTATTTCAATACATTAAATTTACGCCAACAGTTAGACCAATTAGGTCGCTGTCGTTTTATGGATCGTGAAGAGTTTTCTGATGAAGCAAATTTCTTAAAAGGCAAAAAAATTGTCATCGTAGGTTGTGGTGCACAAGGGCTAAACCAAGGTTTAAATATGCGTGATTCAGGCTTAGACATCAGCTATGCGCTACGCCCTGAGGCCATTGCGGAAAAACGTGCTTCTTTCCAACGTGCCACTGAAAATGGTTTCAAAGTGGGGACTTATCAAGAATTAATCCCTACTGCGGATTTAGTGATTAATCTGACTCCAGATAAACAGCACAGCAAAGTGATTGCAGATGTA
Organism: Avibacterium endocarditidis; assembly: GCF_965138825.1. Lineage (NCBI taxonomy): Bacteria > Pseudomonadati > Pseudomonadota > Gammaproteobacteria > Pasteurellales > Pasteurellaceae > Avibacterium > Avibacterium endocarditidis. Next base: position 50,739 of record NZ_CBCSDH010000016.1, on the reverse strand, counting down.
ATGGGTTTAATGAAAGAAGGTGCGGCATTAGGTTATTCACACGGTTTGAACATTGTGGAAGTGGGTGAGCAAATTCGTCCTGATATTACCGTTGTGATGGTTGCGCCAAAATGCCCAGGGACAGAAGTGCGTGAAGAATATAAACGCGGTTTCGGTGTACCAACACTTATCGCGGTTCACCCTGAAAATGACCCGAAAGGTGAGGGTATGGCGATTGCGAAAGCTTGGGCGGCGGCGACAGGCGGTCATCGTGCGGGCGTGTTAGAATCTTCATTCGTGGCAGAAGTAAAATCAGACTTAATGGGCGAGCAAACCATTCTTTGTGGTATGTTGCAAGCAGGCTCAATCCTTTGCTATGACAAATTAGTAGCAGACGGCAAAGATCCAGCCTACGCAGGAAAATTAGTGCAATACGGTTGGGAAACTATCACTGAAGCGCTAAAACAAGGCGGTATCACGTTAATGATGGATCGCTTATCTAACAGTGCGAAATTGCGTGCCTTTGAACTTGCGGAAGAAATTAAGCAAGAACTAGACTTCTTATTCAAAAAACATATGGACGACATTATCAGTGGCGAATTTTCTCGCGTGATGATGGAAGACTGGGCGAACGGCGATGCAAACCTATTAAAATGGCGTGAAGAAACCGGCAAAACTGGCTTTGAAAATGCACCAAAAGCGGACGGAATCAAAATCAGCGAACAAGAATATTTTGATAACGGCGTGTTAATGGTGGCAATGGTAAAAGCTGGCGTGGAATTGGCGTTCGATACGATGGTTTCAGCAGGTATTTTTGAAGAATCTGCTTATTATGAATCCTTACACGAATTACCATTAATCGCTAACACCATTGCGCGTAAACGCTTATACGAAATGAACGTGGTAATTTCAGATACGGCGGAATACGGTAATTATTTATTCGCTAATGTAGCAACCCCAATTTTAGCCAAAACAGTAATGCAACATTTACAACGTGGTGATTTAGGTGAACCAACACCAACGGTGGAAATCGACAACATCACCTTACGCGATGTGAATGACGCAATCCGCAACCACCCAATTGAGTTAATCGGGCAAGAATTGCGTGGTTATATGACAGATATGAAACGCATTTCTTCACAAGGATAATCACTTGTTTTAAATAGAAAGCCAGCTATGATGCTGGCTTTTTTGTTGATAAAAAATTTGCAAAAAATGCACCGCACTTTCTCTAATGGGCAAAATAAAATGAACTAATTGGCGAATAAATTGACAATATTAGGAAAGATGATAACGAGAGGAAACTTCTATGGATTTTAACCAAATTTTAAATCAAGTATTCAACGTAGCTAAAGATCAGTTTGGCAAAACAATGAACGGCAATTCCACCGCAGATAAAATTACCAAAGTAGGTGGCGGTGCGGCAGCGATTGGCTTGCTTTCAATGATTTTTGGACGTAACGGTGGAGCAAGTCTGACAAAGTTAGGTTCTCTTGCGGCACTAGGTAGCTTAGCCTATCAAGCTTATCAACAATATCAGCAAAAAAATTCACAAAATTCTACCGCACTTGATTCCACGCTTAGCGAAGAAACCTTTGTGGATACCGCAGAAAAAGCAACATCAGGGCAGTTAATTTTGCAAACGATGATTGCAGCGGCGGCGGCTGATGGGGCGATTACCGATGAGGAAAAACAACTCATCATCACGGAAGCGGGCAATGATCCTGAAGTCTATCACTGGTTGCAGCAACAAATTGAGCAACCTATTTCTATCGCACAAATTGCACAACAAGTAGGCAACGACACAGCCTTGGCTTCACAAGTTTATTTGGCAGCTCGTGTGGTGTGCGGTGAGTTAGATCGTAAAGAAATTGTTTTTCTTGCTAATCTTGCCACGGCGTTAAATCTTGATGATGCTTTAGTTGAACAATTAGAAAAACAAGCCGGCTTCTAATTTCTTCAAGGATAGCGTTTGAAAAAAACGGTGTGTTTAAACAACACGCCGTTTTGTATTTTTATAGTCTGTTGGATTGATGTAATAAAGAAACAATCTCCCGTTTTTGTAAAGAGAAGTTAGCGGGAGATTAAAGAAGAACGAAGAAAAATTAAAGTGCGGTGGAATTTTTACTTATTTTCTTGTTTTTTCACTTCGTCCCACAATAGATCAAGTTCTGCTAGTGTGCTGGTTTGTAAAGATTTTCCTTGCTGTTTTGCTAAGGTTTCTAGTTGACGAAAACGGCGTTCAAATTTTTGATTGGCTTTGCGTAAGGCTTCTTCTGGCGCAGTTTTTAAATGGCGGCTTAAATTAACGACAGAAAAAAGCAAATCACCGATTTCTTCTTCGATTTTTGTTTGATCTTGTTGTGGGCGAGCAAGCTCAGCTTGCACTTCTTGTAATTCTTCTTGCACTTTGGCGATTACAGGTTGCACGTTATCCCAACCAAATCCCACTTTGGCGCAGCGTTTTTGTAATTTTTCTGCGCGCATTAAGGCAGGGAAAGCGTGGGGAATGTTGTCTAAAATGGACCGACGCGTTTTATTTTCTTCCGCTTTAATCTTGTTCCAATGGCTGAGCGCTTCTTGTTCGTTGTGGGCTTTTTCTTCACCAAAAACGTGTGGGTGGCGGCGCAGAATTTTTTCTGCCACTTCATTAACCACATCATCAAAGGTAAACAACTTATCTTCTTTGGCAAGTTGGCTGAAAAAGACCACTTGGAGCAATAAATCGCCCAGTTCTTCGCGTAAATTTGCCGTATTTTGTTGCTCAATGGCTTCTACCACTTCATAGCTTTCTTCTAATAAGCAAGGGATCATTGTTTGATAAGTTTGCTCTAGATCCCAAGGACAGCCTCCATTTGGATCGCGCAGCTTGGCAATGAGTTGTACAAAATCTTGAATAGAATGGTTCATTTTGATCCTTTATTTGTTGCGGTTGGCGTGCAAGAAGTGGGGCGATAATAGCATAATGTTTAGTGGGCTTGAGTAAAAATTTATGGCGGATTGCTATTTTTTTACAAATAAAAATAAATGTTTTTTCTAAAACGTGATCCAGTGCATATTTTTTTTATAGCACTAGTGTTAGTATTACCAAAAAAGAAGTTGATTAACCTCTCAAGAAGATAAGGAGTTAGTTATGTACAAACACATTTTAGTTGCTGTTGATCTTTCTGAAGAAAGTGCATTCTTAGTGGAAAAAGCGGCGGGTGTTGCAAAACGCAATGAGGCAAGATTATCCATTATCCACGTTGATGTAAATTTCTCTGATCTTTATACGGGGTTAATTGATGTGAATATGTCTTCAATGCAAGACCGCATTTCCACTGAAACTCACCAAGCGTTGGTGCAATTAGCGGAGCAATCTAGTTATCCTGTTTCAGAGAAATTAAGTGGTAGCGGTGATTTAGGACAGGTTTTGGCTGACGCTATTGATAAATATGATGTGGATTTATTAGTAACTGGTCACCACCAAGATTTCTGGAGCAAATTGATGTCTTCTACTCGCCAAGTAATGAATACTATTAATGTTGATATGTTAGTTGTTCCATTACGCGAAGAATAGCAATTTAGCTGATTTATTCTCACTTGTGATCTGTACTTTGGCGATGAAGAATTTCATCACTAAAAGTGCAGGTCCTTTTTGTTTTTAGGATTGAAAAATGTTTTTTCTAAATTGCAAAAAATGTGCCAAAATAGCACAATTCGCAACGAATTTAATGAAGATAGAATAAGGCAAAATTTAATGAAAACAACCGCAGAAATTAGAAAATCTTTTCTCGATTTTTTCCATAGTAAAGGACACCAAATTGTCCCAAGCAGTTCGCTTGTCCCTGAAAATGATCCAACATTATTGTTCACCAACGCGGGAATGAACCAATTTAAAGATGTTTTTCTTGGTTTAGACAAGCGTCCTTACAGCCGTGCGACAACCGCACAACGCTGTGTGCGTGCAGGCGGAAAACATAACGATTTAGAAAATGTAGGCTATACCGCACGTCATCACACCTTCTTTGAAATGCTAGGAAATTTCAGCTTTGGTGATTATTTTAAACAAGATGCCATTCATTTTGCGTGGGAATATCTCACATCAGATGCGTGGTTAGGTTTACCAAAAGAAAAACTTTGGGTTACCGTGTATGAAACCGATGATGAGGCTTATGACATTTGGCATAAACAAATTGGCGTGCCAGCAGAGCGCATTATTCGCATTGGTGATAATAAAGGCGCGCCTTATGCGTCAGATAACTTCTGGCAAATGGGTGATACAGGCCCGTGTGGCCCTTGTACTGAAATTTTCTATGATCACGGCGATCATATTTGGGGCGGCCCACCAGGTTCACCTGAAGAAGATGGCGATCGCTATATTGAGATCTGGAATATCGTATTTATGCAGTTCAACCGTCAAGCAGACGGCACAATGGAAAAATTACCAAAACCGTCTGTGGATACGGGAATGGGCTTAGAGCGTATCACCGCTGTGTTACAGCACGTTAATTCCAACTACGATATTGATATTTTCAAAACACTTATCGCGAAAGCGGCAGAATTAACTGGCGAGAAAGATTTAGGCAATAAATCCTTGCGTGTTATCGCAGACCATATTCGTTCGTGCGCTTATTTGATCGCAGACGGTGTATTGCCATCTAACGAAGGGCGCGGTTATGTGTTGCGCCGTATTATCCGCCGTGCGGTACGCCACGGACATTTACTTGGCGCGAAAGAAGCCTTTTTCTACAAACTTGTGCCAACCCTTGCAGAAGTGATGGCAGAAGCTGGTCAAGAGATCAAAGAAAACCAAGCGCATATCGAAAAAATCTTACGCTTAGAAGAAGAACAATTTGCGCGCACTTTAGAGCGTGGTTTAGCGTTATTAGATGACGCCTTAAGCCAAGTAAAAGACGGCGTGCTTTCTGGCGAAGTAGCGTTCAAACTTTATGATACCTTTGGTTTCCCACTGGATCTTACTGCCGATGTGTGCCGTGAACGTGGCATCACTATCGATGAAGCAGGCTTTGAGCGTGAAATGGAAGCGCAACGCCAGCGCGCGCAATCAGCCAGCCAGTTTGGTATGGATTATAACAATGTCATTCGTGTGGACGGTTCAACCGCATTTGAAGGTTATAGCGAGTCAGAAAGTATCGCAAAAATCACCGCACTTTTCTATGAGGGCAAACCGGTAGAACAAATCAGCGCAGGGCAAAGTGCGGTGGTAATTTTGGAAAATACGCCGTTCTATGCGGAGTCTGGTGGTCAAGTGGGGGATACAGGGCGTTTAGAAGGGCAAGATTTCTTATTTAACGTTACTGATACGCAAAAATATGGTCAAGTATTTGGGCATATTGGTGCGCTTGCAGAAGGCACATTAAGCGTTGGACAATCGGTGAATGCCGTTGTTGATGTGGCACGCCGTAAACAAATTTCCTTAAACCACAGCGCAACGCACTTGCTACACGCCGCATTACGCCAAGTGTTAGGTAAACACGTTGCGCAAAAAGGTTCGTTGGTATCAGACAATTTATTGCGTTTTGACTTTGCACAACCTGAAGCCATTTCTAAAGAACAGTTGTTTGAAGTGGAAAAATTAGTCAACCAACAAGTGCGTGCTAATCACCCTATTCAAACAGAAATTATGGATTTAGATGCCGCTAAAGCAAAAGGCGCAATGGCATTATTTGGTGAAAAATACGCCGAACAGGTGCGAGTTTTAACAATGGGCGACTTTTCTATTGAACTTTGTGGCGGAATTCACGCCCAATATACGGGTGAGATTGGTTTGTTCAAAATCATCAGTGAAAGTGCCATTGCAGCGGGTATTCGCCGTATTGAGGCGGTAACGGGCGAAACTGCCATTGATTGGCTTCACCAACAACTTGGCGTGTTAAATCAAAGCGCAGACTTATTAAAATCTGATGTTTCTTCGCTGACGGATAAAATCCAACAATTACAAGACAAAGCGAAGAAAGCAGAAAAAGAATTGCAACAACTCAAAGAGAAAGCTGCGATGCAAGCTGGATCGGATATTGCAAAAAGTGCGGTGAAAATTAACGGTGTTTCCGTGGTATTACAGCAACTTGACGGTGTGGAAACAAAATCATTGCGAGTGATGGTTGATGATTTGAAAAATCAACTTGGCTCTGCGGTGATTGCCTTTGTTTCTGTATTTGAAGGTAAAGTAAATTTAGTGGTAGGCGTAACTGCTGATTTAACTGTAAAAGTCAAAGCAGGTGAGCTTGTTAATCTGATGGCTCAGCAAGTAGGCGGAAAAGGCGGTGGTCGTCCTGATATGGCAATGGCAGGCGGTTCACAACCTGAGAATGTCGAAAAAGCCCTTGCCGTTTGTGCTGACTGGTTAAATTCTCACTTATAAAATAAAAATTTTGTGCCGTAGCTCACAACTTTGCATTTCAGTCATCACGTTGTGAGCTTAAGTACGGTAATATTTAGGGGTGATGTACCCTTGGATATAAGGGGTAAATGATCGATAGGGATGTCGAATAAAGGAAATGAGGAGGTTGTATGCTAATCTTAACCAGAAAAGTTGGCGAAAGCTTACTCATTGGTGATGAGATTTCTATTACGATATTAAGTGTTCGTGGTAATCAGATCAAAGTGGGTGTAAATGCCCCGAAAGAAGTGTCTGTCTATCGAGAAGAAATTTACCAACGTATTAGAGAAGCAAAAGATGAGCAATCATCTTAATTAAGAAAAGGAAGTGGATGTTATGGGTAAATTAACTTGTTTTAAAGCGTATGATATTCGTGGTCGTTTGGGCGATGAATTGAATGTGGATATTGTCTATCGCATTGGTCGAGCATTTGGACAGTTTTTAAAGCCTAAAACTATCGTTGTTGGTGGTGATGTGCGTTTAACCAGTAAAGAATTAAAAAGTGCCGTAACAAACGGTCTATTAGACTCTGGGGTAAACGTGATTGATTTAGGCGAAACGGGAACCGAGGAAGTTTACTTCGCCACTTCTTTTCTTAAAGCCGATGGCGGAATTGAAGTAACCGCAAGCCATAATCCGATGGATTACAATGGCTTAAAATTGGTGCGTGAGGGTTCACGTCCAATTAGTGCGGATACTGGGCTTGCTGATATTCAACGCTTAGCAGAGGAAAATAATTTTCCACCTGTTACGCAACGTGGTGAATATAAGCAACTTTCCGTATTAGGTGATTATGTTGAGCATTTATTATCTTATATCAATTTAGATAATTTAAAACCAATGAAATTGGTGATTAACTCAGGAAATGGCGCGGCAGGACACGTTATTGATGCCATTGAAGCGCAATTCCGAGCAAGACGTGTGCCGGTGGAATTTATTAAAGTGCATAACAATCCAGATGGTACATTCCCAAATGGGATTCCAAACCCAATCTTGCACGAAAATCGTCAAGATACCATTGATGCCGTGCTTGAGCATAAAGCAGATATGGGCATTGCCTTTGACGGTGATTTTGACCGCTGTTTCTTATTCGATGAAAACGGTAACTTTATTGAAGGTTACTACATTGTTGGATTGCTTGGTCAAGCCTTCTTGCAAAAAAATAAAGGAGCGAAAATCATTTATGATCCGCGCCTAGTTTGGAACACCGTTAAATTGGTGGAAGAAAATGGCGGTGAGGCAGTAATGTCGAAATCAGGCCACTCTTTCATTAAAGAAAAAATGCGTGCCGTTGATGCCATTTATGGTGGGGAAATGAGCGCACACCACTATTTCCGTGATTTCTTCTACTGCGACAGTGGAATGATCCCTTGGTTATTAGTGATGGAATTAGTTTGCACCACAGGTAAATCTCTTGGTGAATTAGTAAACGAAAGTATCAATGCGTTCCCATCACCGGGCGAAATTAATAGTAAATTAACCGATGCCAAAGCGGCGATTGCGCGCGTTCGTGCCGCCTATGAAAAAGAGGCTATTTCAGTAGATGAAATTGATGGTATCAGTATTGAATATCCAAATTGGCGTTTCAATTTGCGTACATCAAACACTGAACCTGTGGTACGCTTAAATCTTGAAACGCGTGGCGATAAAGAGTTAATGGCGGAAAAAACCGAAGAAATTTTGGCATTATTACGTCAATAATTTGCGAAAAAAGCACCGCACTTTTGTTTGCGGCATCGCTTATCAAAGTGGCTATCTGAGATAGCCGCTTTGCTATTTTTACAACAACCCCATTATTAAAGTGCGGTTGTTTTTTTAGAAATTTTTACAAAAGGAAAACCAATGAAAGTCATTATTCCTGTTGCAGGTCTTGGGACGCGAATGTTACCTGCGACAAAAGCCATTCCTAAAGAAATGCTAACCCTTGTGGATAAGCCATTGATCCAGTATGTGGTGAATGAGTGTGCGGCAGCAGGGGTAAAAGAAATTGTCCTTGTTACTCACTCTTCCAAAAATGCCATTGAAAACCACTTTGATACCTCTTTTGAATTGGAAACAATGTTGGAAAAGCGGGTAAAACGCCAATTATTAGAAGAGGTGCGTTCTATTTGCCCGAAAGACGTAACTATTATGCACGTTCGTCAAGGTAACGCCAAAGGCTTAGGGCACGCGGTGTTATGTGCCTTGCCTGTTGTGGGTAAAGAGCCTTTTGCGGTGGTGCTGCCTGATGTATTACTCACCGATTTCAGCGCTGATCAGCGGAAAGAAAATCTGGCGGCAATGATCAAACGCTTTAAAGAAACCAATGCCAGCCAAATCTTGGTTGAGCCTGTTTCTGAGCAAGACATCAGTAGTTATGGTATTGTCGATTGCGAAGGCGTGCAGTTTAACCCAGGCGAAAGTGCGAAGATTAAACGCATCGTAGAAAAACCAGCGGTGGAAGATGCGCCATCTAATCTTGCTGTAGTGGGGCGCTATGTGTTCTCCGCAAGCATTTGGGATTTATTGGCAAAAACGCCAGTGGGCGTGGGCGATGAAATTCAGCTCACCGATGCCATTGATATGTTAATCGAAAAAGAAACCGTTGAAGCCTTCTATCAAACAGGCGGCAATTTTGATTGCGGGGACAAATTAGGCTATATGCAAGCCTTTGTGGAATATGGCGTAAATCACCCTAAACTAGGCAGCGAATTTCGTGCTTATTTGAAGAAATTTGTGAAAACCTTTTGATGCTTTCTATTCAGTAAAGGAATTATGGTTAAACATAATTCCTTTTTACTTTTCTTGTGTGATGGATAATTTTTTAAATGTTGTCCAATTTTTCCCCTTATTTTTAAGTGATTTTCAGATTTTCTGTGATAATTCCTGAAAAAATTAAATCCACCTTGACAAAAAAATCATAAAACCCTATAACTTCTCGGTTTTCTAGTGAAAAATCATTTGGTTTATTCATTCATATAAAATTAAATACTTGATTTTTAGAGGTTAATAAAATGTTATCTGGAAAAGATATTGCTGTTTTGGGAATGATGATTTTCTCCCTATTTTTAGGGGCAGGAAACATTATTTTTCCACCAATGGAAGGCTATCACGCAGGGAATGTATGGTTTTGGGGCGCGTTAGGTTTTCTATTAACCGGTGTGTTAATGCCTTTCATCACCTTGATTGTTGTTACCTTAAAAGGGCGTGGTGAGGCGCTATCGGTTGATTTGCCAAAATGGGCGCACGTTACATTCTGGACAATTTTGTATTTAGTGATTGGTTCAACTTTTGCAATGCCAAGGGTAACCAATGTGGCTTATGAAATGGCTTGGCAGCCGTTGAATTTATTCTCTGGCGAATATTCCCATATTATTTTTGTAACGATTTTTAATTTAATTGGTATGGGATTTATGCTTGGGCGCAGCACAATGATTTCCAGTATTGGGAAATTTATGGCGCCAGCTTTGCTTGTTTTATTGGTGATTGTTGCCTTTGAAGTGGTCAATTATCCGCTTTCTCCGATCGTTGAGCCAAGTGGCGCTTATCAAGATCATTCAGCAGTTGCCACAGGTTTGATCGGCGGTTATCAAACGATGGACGTACTTTCTGCAATGGCATTTGGTGGTATTGTGGCGCGTGCTTTAGCAGTGAAAGGCGTGTCGGATAAAAAAGCGATTGTTCGCTACACGCTGATTGCTGGCACGGTTTCCGTTGTGCTACTCAGTTTGCTTTATTTGTGCCTATTCTATTTAGGTGCAACAGGGGAGCAAGTTGCAAAAACCTCAAGCAATGGCGGACAGCTTTTCGCTCAATATGTGAACGTATTGTTTGGACGTGAAGGCTCTTGGATTATGAGCGGTATCGTGCTTTTAGCCAATTTAACCACCCTTGTGGGCGTAACCAGTGCTTGTGCGGACTATTTCTCAAAATTCCACCCACGTTTAAATTACACGTTCTTTGTGGTGTTATTTACCATCAGCACCATTATTATTTCTGAAACAGGGCTAAACACCTTATTACGCGTTACAATTCCTGCGTTATTGCTGATCTACCCTATCGCCATTATGCTCGTTGCAATGCAACTGTTACGCGAAAAATTAGGCATTAGCCGCACAGGTTATAACTTAATTATTGGTATTACCGCCTTGTTTAGTATTACAGATAGCCTAAAAAATATGGAATTATTACCGCACTTTATTCAAAGCCTATTAGAAAAAGTGCCATTACATCAAGAGGGCTTAACCTGGTTACTGCCAACATTGCTAATGGTTGTGTTATGCACCTTGTTTAAAGCAAAAAAAGTTTCCGCCTAATTTCCAAGCCCTCCGTTGTGAGGGCTTAATTTTAAAGTGCGGTGGTTTTTTTTATTATTTTGATCTTTCATTATTCAGCGGTAAAATTCGCACACCGAAATTGAATGAGAAAAAAATTATGTTAGATATTGTGCTATATGAGCCAGAAATTCCGCAAAATACAGGGAATATTATCCGTCTTTGTGCGAATACTGGCTTTCGTTTACATTTAATTGAGCCACTTGGCTTTACTTGGGACGACAAACGGTTGCGCCGTTCAGGATTGGATTATCACGAATTTGCAGAAATTAAAAAGCACAAAACCTTTGCCGATTTTCTTGTGGCAGAACAGCCTAAACGCTTGTTTGCGATGACAACCAAAGGGCGGCTAGCACATAGCCAAGTTTCCTTTCAAGCAGGGGATTATTTGATGTTTGGCCCTGAAACCCGCGGTATTCCAATGGCGATTTTAGACGAAATGCCAATGGAACAGAAAATTCGCATTCCAATGACAGAAAATAGCCGTAGTATGAATTTATCCAATTCTGTTGCAGTGGCTGTTTATGAAGCGTGGCGACAACTTAATTATGCAGGGGTGATTAATTTTGACCCAGAGTTATAACAAATAAGGCACGGGAGAATCCGTGCCTTTTTGTTGTTTTACGATTAATAATAAGAATGTTCACCGCGTTGATGTTCGGTTACGTCTTTCGCCCCTTTTAATTCATCGGGGAACAAGCTCACCAGTTGTTTTTCAATACCATCTTTTAGCGTCACATCGACCATTGAACAACCGTTACAGCCACCGCCAAATTGTAAAATTGCATAGCCATCTTCAGTCAGATCAATTAAGGTGATATGCCCACCGTGGCCTGCTAGTTGCGGATTAATTTGAGTTTGAATGACATATTCCACGCGTTCAATTAAAGGTGCATCATCTGCCACTTTACGCATTTTCGCATTCGGCGCTTTAAGGGTAAGCTGCGAGCCTAATTCTTCCGTAACATAATCAATTTCCGCGTCTTCTAAAAATGGTAAGCTCACTTCATCAACAAAGGCGGAGAACGTATCATATTTCATTTCTGTATCAGTGGCTTCCACGCTGTTTGGTGGGCAATAAGATACCCCACATTCCGCACTTGGTGTGCCAGGGTTCACCACAAAAATGCGGATATTCGTGCCTTCTTCTTGCTGATCTAATAAACGGCGAAAATGCGCTTGCGCCGCGTCAGAAATCGTAATTTGTTGCATTATTTATTCCTCAGTAATACTTGAGCTAGATAGTCAGGCATCATACCGCTAGATAGACTTTTTTTCCACCTTTTCTTTTATTCGGTGTTTTCTATAATCAAGGGATTGCTAAATGTGGAAAGCCCGAGCGAGCCCCCAAACTTGAATATTTTCCACCCCTAATTGACGAAAATGTTTAGCGATTTCGTTTAAGGTTGAACCTGTGGTGATCACATCATCAACCAACGCAATGGAACGATAATTTATCTCTTGATTAGCAAACTTAAAGGCGTGTTTTAAATTTTGCCTGCGCGCCTTAGCGTTTAAACCAAGCTGAGGCGGTGTTCGTTTTATCCGTTGAATAAATTGCGAATGACAAGGAATATTCAGCCATTTGGATAAATGTTTAGCGACTAAATCAGATTGATTATAACCTCGCCTCCATTGACGAAAATGGTGCAGTGGCACAGGAAAAATCGCTTGTGGAAAGTGTAGGGAATGCTGTCGTCTTGCTTCATAAACAGCTAATAGAAGCAAGCGTGCTAAGGTTTTGTCTAACCAAAAGAGATGGTGGAATTTGAATTGCTGAATTAATTCCGATATAGGAGGATCATATTTGCTTATGATAACTATTTGATCCCAGCGAGGAGTAACTGTTGTGCAATGTCCACAACGTTTAACGTAACTTGGGGTTGGCATTCCGCAACAACCACAATAGATGTAACGTTTCATTGCTTTATTGCAAGTTGTGCATATACCCTGTTTCTCTTGTGATAAAACTTGTTGGCATAATACACAACGAAAACCGAAAAAATTCACCAATTTTTCCACCGCACTTCTCTTTTGGTTGAGCTCACTATAATTGATTTCTCTGAGAAAAAAACTTTTTCTGATCAATTTTACGATCTTGATCGCAAAAAATGGTAATATTTGCTCAAAATTTAGATAAGAAGAGGATAAAAATGACAGTACCGAATTATCGCAAGCAAATTAAAGCGGTTTTTTTTGATATTGATGAAACTTTATTTGTGAAAAATAAAGTACATTTTCCAGAAAGCGCTAGACTTGCTATTCAAAAATTGCAAGTGAATGGCATTTTAGTTGGAATTGCAACAGGGCGCGCACGTTGCTGTTTTCCGGCTAAAATTAATGAAATGGTAGAGCAAGAAGGCATTCGTACCTTTGTTACTACCAATGGACAATTTGCCGTACATAACGGTGAGGTGATTGAGAAGCACCCGATTCCAACAGAAAAAGTTCAGCGGTTAGTGGATTTCTTCGATCTTCATAATATTGCCTATGCCTTTGTTTCTAATGATAAAATTCGTGTTTCTGAAATTACGCCAATGTTAAAGCACGCGCTTGATCCGATCACCACAGATTATCAAGTTGATAAAACCTATTATCAACAAAATGATGTGTACCAAGTGTTAGCATTTTATGCCGAAGATAAAGATGAATTGGTTGTACAAACACATATTTTAGACGATCTGAAAACGGTACGTTGGCACGAAAATTCAGTGGATATTTTTGATGCTGAAGGTTCAAAAGCAAGAGGCATTGCCGCGATTGCACGTCATCTTGGTTTTTCAATGGAAAATGTGATGGCGTTTGGTGATGGTTTAAATGACATCGAAATGCTTAGCTTGGTGGGGGTTGGCGTGGCAATGGGAAACGGACACGATACCTTGAAAGCTCTCGCTAATCACGTTACGGATCATATTGAAGAAGATGGCGTGTACAATTTTCTTGTAAAATCAGGTTTAATCGAATAATAAGGAAACTCAATGTTAAATCTTGACGCATTAAAAACTATGTACCCTGTCATAATGACGCCAAGCCACGACGGGAAATATTTTCATAATTATGTGATTTCATTACTTAATTTAACAAATTCGGCAGCGAATCTTGGTTTTCGTTTACAGGTGTCTTTACAGCGTGGTGAAAGTCTAATTACACGGGCAAGAAATAATGCCGTGGCAGAATTTTTAGCCAATAAACAATGGACACATTTATTTTGGATTGACTCCGATATTGGCTTCTCCGTTGATGCCGCCTTGCGTTTATTATTGTCAGATTATGACATCGCCGCAGGGGTTTATCCCTTAAAATACGAACAATTTCCCAGTGAAATTCCGGCTGGAATGACAAAGCAAGAATTTGAATCTGCCAGCACGAGATATACGGTAAACACAGGGCGTGTAGAAGGCGATAAAGTGCAATTAGCCATTCAACCAGACGGCTTTATGGAAATGGACGAAGCACCAACAGGGTTTATGTGCATTAAACGTGAAGTGTTTGAAAAAATGATGGCGCATTATCCTGAATTGCAATATGTGCCAGACAGCATTGGCTACCAAGATTTAGGGCTACATTATCGTTTTTTTGACGTAATGATCGACCCGCAGACCAACCGCTATCTTTCTGAAGATTACGGATTTTGCTATTTATGGCGTAAAATGGGCGGTAAAGTTTATATTGATTGCCAATCTAACCTCACTCACCAAGGGGCGAAATTATATACAGGTGATTTTGCCAATTCACTTATTCATAACTTGCCGAACGCCATTGGTGCACCAGCAGGGAAAATGATGAGCGTGGACGGCTTGCAATATTTAAAAACGAAATAAAAAAACAACCGCACTTATTAAAGTGCCTCTAACGAAAGGAAATATTATGGCTGCTTTACAAAATGTTCTTGATGAACCAAACAAAAACACCATTTTTATGGTGTGGAATTTTCACGATGATGTGGACGTAAAACCTGCGTTCCAACAACTTTGCGGATTAATTGGCAATCTTAATAATTCGGCAAAAACCCGTTTTCCTGATGCCAAAGCCAGCGTAGTAATGGGCATTGGACACGATGCGTGGCTACGCCTTGATTTACCACAGCCGTTGCCAAAAGAGCTTGCCCCTTTTGAGCCAATTAAAGGGGCAAAATATACCGCCGTGGCAACCCGTGGCGATTTGCATTTCCATATCCGTTGTGATCAACCAAGCTATTGCTTTGATATTGCACAAAATATCACCGATGTATTACACGATGTGGCAAAATGTGTGGTGGATATTCAAGGCTTCCGCTACTGGGACGGACGCAGTATTCTTGGCTTTGTGGACGGCACAGAAAATCCGCACGATCCAGAAGACCGCATCTTATTCGGTACTGTAGGGGAAGAAGACCCCGCTTACCAAGGCGGTAGCTATTTGTTTGTACAAAAATATGTACACGATATGCAAGCGTGGCGCGCGCTGCCATTAAGCGAGCAAGAAAAAGTGTTTGGTCGCTCTAAAGCAGATGACATTGAAATGGACGACGACACCAAGCCAGCTAACAGCCACAGTGCCTTAGCCAATGTGGGCGATGATCGCAAAGTCATTCGCGACAATATGCCATTTTCTGCTAACGGCGAAGTGGGAACTTATTTCATTGCTTATGCCAACACCTTCAGCACCGTGCAAGCAATGTTAAACAATATGTTTATCGGCAACCCCGCTGGCAATTACGACCGCTTGCTTGATTTCAGCCGCACCCGCACAGGCACACTTTTCTTCGTCCCAACCTTAGATATGTTAGATGAATTTGCGGAGTAATCTCACCAACCTAGCACGTTTGTGCTAGGTTTTTTTATTCAAAACCTCAAATAAAACCCTTTCGTTAGCGCCACGAAGTCAGGGTGGTATTGATTATTTTCGTCATAAATAATCAGTTGTGAATGTTGCATAGGTTCAGCTAGTTTACGAAAAGTGAGTAATATTCGTTGTGCTGGCTTGCCGATTTTGGTGATTACATCACATTGTTCCGTGCAATAAAGTGCGGTGGTTTTTTGCAAAGTTTTTCCTGCATCATAGGGCAGGATAAATTGAATTTTCCCCTGTTCATTTAAGCATTGTGCTGCCGCATTGAGCCAGTCGTTATGGCTTTGTTCAAGAGTGTAGCGGGCAAGATCACGTTGTACGTTTTTGCAAGCTTGTGCAGGCTCAAAATAGGGCGGATTGGCCACAATTAAATCAAAAAAGTGCGGTGGATTTTGTGCAAATTTTTCGATATCCATTTGATATAGCGAGATTTTCTCAGCCCAAGGGGAAGCCTGAATATTTTCCTGTGCCTGTTCTGCCGCGGCATTATCAAGCTCCACCGCACTAATATGGCAATCTTGTGTCGTGCGTTGTGCCAACATTAACGCAATTAACCCTGTGCCTGTGCCGAGATCCAAAAGTTTTTTTGCCCCTTGAATATTTGCCCAAGCACCAAGCAAAATGCCGTCTGTTCCCACTTTCATCGCACAGCGATGATGATTAACCTGAAACTGCTTAAAGCGAAAGCCTTGATTTTTCGTTGCCATAAACTTCCCAAAAATTGACCGCACTTTGCCCCCAAAGTGCGGTATAATCTGCACCAATTTTTTCCTAATAGTAACAATAAATATGAACTTAGCACAATTTGAAGAATTGGATCTCGCCCCAGAATTATTAAAAGCCTTAGCGAAAAAAGGCTACCAACGCCCCACTGCCATTCAGTTGGAAAGCATTCCAGCGGCAATGGCGGAGCGAGATGTGCTAGGCTCAGCGCCAACTGGCACGGGTAAAACCGCTGCTTTCTTATTGCCAGCCTTGCAACATTTGCTGGATAATCCACGCCGTAAACCCGGTACGCCAAGGGTGTTGGTTCTCACCCCAACCCGTGAGTTAGCGATGCAAGTGGCGGAGCAAGCGGAGCAATTAGCACAATTTACCAACCTTGATATTACTACCATCACGGGCGGTGTTGCGTATCAAAACCACGGGGAAGTGTTTAACAGCAACCAAGATTTGGTGGTCGCCACACCGGGGCGTTTGTTGCAATATATTCAAGAGGAAAATTTTGATTGCCGTGGCGTGGAAATTCTGATTTTTGACGAAGCGGATCGTATGCTGCAAATGGGCTTTGGACAAGATGCGGAAAAAATTGCTGCCGAAACGCGCTGGCGTAAACAGACCTTGCTGTTTTCTGCTACGTTGGAAGGTGAACTGCTAATGGATTTTGCAGGGCGATTACTCAATGATCCTGTAAAAATTGATGCGGAGCCAAGTCGCCGTGAGCGTAAAAAAATCCAACAATGGTACTATCACGCAGACAGCTATGAGCATAAAGTGAAATTGCTCGCTCGTTTTATTGAGCAGGAAAAGGTAAGCAAGGGCATCATTTTCGTTCGCCGCCGTGAAACCGTGCGAGAGCTTTCCGACACTTTGCGTAAACGTGGCATTCGCAGCACTTATTTAGAAGGGGAGATGGCGCAAACGCAACGCAATAATGCCATTGATAAACTCAAAAATGGCGTGGTAACCGTGCTGGTTGCCACCGATGTGGCGGCGCGTGGGATTGATATTGATGACATCAGCCACGTGATGAATATGGATTTGCCTTACAGCGCAGACACTTATTTACACCGCATTGGACGCACTGCGCGTGCTGGCAAAAAAGGCATTGCGGTTTCTTTTGTTGAAGCCCACGATTATAAATTGCTCGGTAAAATTAAGCGTTATACTGAGGAATTGCTTAAACCTCGCATTATTGAAGGCTTAGAACCGCGTACCAAAGCACCGAAAGACGGCGAAGTCAAAAGCGTCAGCAAAAAACAAAAAGCGCGCATTAAACAAAAGCGGGCAGAAAAGAAAAAATCAGAACAGCAGAAAAAAATCAAATTGCGTCATAAAGACACGAAAAATATCGGCAAACGCCGTAAACCGAGTGGGGGAGAGGGGTAATCCCCCTTTCTCTACCAATCTTTTTTCATTTTTCTTTTCTATAGCAAAATTTTGCACACCTTCTCTTTATAACCAAAAGAAATATATCCTTTCAATTAATTATTGGATAGCTATAAAAAATCTCTCGCATAATAACCGCACTTAATCAGTACGTTAGAGGAGAAATTTATGGTTTGGACAATAATTTCAGGCGGTGTTCTCGGTGTGATTTTTGGTTTTGTGCTACAGCGTACTCGTTTTTGTATGACGGGTGGGTTTCGTGATATGTACACGGCGAAAAATAATAAAATGTTTTATGCCTTTTTACTGGCTATTTTAATTCAAAGCGTGGGGGTGCTGACACTTGTTGAGTTGGGTTATATTTCATCGCCTTATGAAGATTTTTCTTTGGTTGGCACGGTTTTTGGTTCTTATCTATTCGGTATTGGTATTGTGCTTGCTAGCGGTTGTGCAACGGGGACGTGGTATCGTGCAGGTGAGGGATTGATCGGAAGTTGGTTGGCATTGGTAATGTATATGCTAAGTGCCGCAATGATGAAATATGGTGTGTTGGTGGAATTCAAAAACACGGTAACTAGCTATACCAGAATGAATGATAATCTTGCAGCCCAACTAGGGATCTCCGTGTGGTGGTTGGTTGGCTTATTGGCAATCGCCGTAGTATTTGGTTTATACCAAACATTGAGAAAACGCCCTAAAAATAAAGTGGCAACATTGCCGCAAAAATATCAAGGGTTACGCCATTGGTTGTTTGAAAAGCGCTATCACCCTTTTGTCGCCGCGCTGGCTATTGGCATTATTGCACTGGTTGCTTGGCCTGCCAGTGAAAGCACGGGGCGCGCTGGTGGCTTGGGGATCACAACACCTTCTGCAAATCTTATCCATTTTTTAGTAACGGGCGATGAAAAGCGGTTAAATTGGGGCGTGTTTTTGGTGATCGGGATTTTTATTGGTTCTTATCTTGCCGCGAAAGGTAGCCGTGAGTTTAGATGGCGCTTACCCGACACGAAAACCCTTTACCACAGTGTGATTGGTGGATTTGCGATGGGCGTGGGGGCATCATTGGCAGGCGGTTGCACCATTGGAAACGATTTAACAGCCACAGCAGTGATGAGTTCTAAAGGCTGGATTGCCCTTGCTTTCACGATTCTTGGAGTATGGACAATGGCACACGTCTTATTTATTCGTCCGCGCAGATTGGCGTTAGCGAACGCTGCAGCATAAGATTTATTCACATAGAAGGAAATTAAGATGATCGTAAAATTAGAAACCGCGGGGCTAGTTTGCCCATTCCCATTAGAAGAAGCAAAAGCAGCAATGGCAAAATTGAACGCAGGTGATGGCATCGAAATTGAATTTGATTGCACGCAAGCCACAGAGGCCATTCCCAACTGGGCGGCAGAAGAAGGCTATGAAGTGACCCATTTTGACCAAATTGGCGATGCGAAATGGACAATCACGGTGGTGAAATAGCCTTTCTTTTAAGTGCGGTGGAAAAAATCAGAATTTTTGCACCGCACTTTTTATCGCTTTCTTTTCCCACAGATCCTCTTGACGAACACCCCATTGAAGCGTAACATTCCGCACGATTTAGCAACAAGAGGACACACACTTTGGACAGTCATAGTCGATACCCAATTTATCGTTGATCTAAATCTCGTCCTCCACTTATCGGCGAGATTTCGCAGGTAAGTTTCATTACCTCAATTATTAGGTATCTTTAATTAAATAATCGAAAATTTTGCACCGCACTCTTGTGCTGATTATTTAGTTTTCTTTTGTTCATCGGGTTTGTTCATAATCCCTCAAGGAGTATGACAAAATGATTAATGCTTTTGCACTGGAAAATGCGCGTTTAATTCGGCTAGATGAAGGTGATGAGAATCTCAACGCCGCCATTTGGATTGATTTGCTTGAGCCATCAAGCGAAGAACGTGAAATGTTGCAACAGGGCTTAGGGCAAAGTTTGGCATCTTTCTTAGAATTGGAAGATATTGAAGCGTCTGCGCGTTTCTTTGAAGACGAAGATGGCTTGCATTTGCACTCTTTTTTCTATTGTGAAGATGAAAATGATTATGCCGATATTGCCAGCGTGGCGTTTACCTTGCGTGATGGGCGTTTGTTCACCTTGCGTGATCGTGAATTGCCAGCGTTTCGCCTTTATCGAATGCGTTCGCGCAGCCAACGCTTAGTGGAATGTAACGCCTATGAAGTGCTGTTAGATTTATTTGAAACCAAAATCGAGCAGCTCGCCGATGTAATCGAAAATGCTTACGCAGATTTGGAAAAATTAAGCCACGTTATTTTGGAGGGCAAGCAGGGCGAAGCCTTTGATAAAGCGCTTGCTACACTCACGGAGCAAGAAGATGCCAGTTCCAAAGTGCGCTTATGTTTGATGGATACGCAACGCGCATTAAGCTTTTTGGTGCGTAAAACGCGTCTGCCTGCCAATCAGCTAGAGCAAGCGCGCGATATTTTACGCGATATTGAATCCCTGCAACCGCATAATGAATCCTTATTCCAAAAAGTGAATTTCTTAATGCAAGCGGCAATGGGTTATATCAATATTGAGCAGAATAAAATTATGAAATTTTTCTCCGTAGTGTCGGTGATGTTCCTGCCTGCAACCTTGGTGGCGTCCACCTACGGAATGAACTTTGAATTTATGCCAGAATTGCATTTAAAATATGGCTATCCTATGGCGATTGGTTTGATGATCGTTGCGGCGCTTACGCCTTATATTTATTTTAAACGTAAAGGCTGGTTGTAATTTTTAAGGAGAAAATAATGGGCTTAAATTCCCTTCAATTTTTAGTTTATACCCTAATTAATGTTTTTAGTTTCGTGCTAATTTTGCGTGCGTGGTTTCAATATAGCCGCGTGGATTTTTATAATCCTTTTTCGCAAACCTTAGTGAAATTCACTCAACCTGTGCTTGCGCCATTGCAAAAGTTTTTACCTACGGTGAAAGGCTTAAATACCGCAGCATTGGCGTTGTGTGTGGCATTAGGCGTGGCAAAATATCCTTTGTTAGATTTATTAGGATCAGCACAAGTGGCGGCAAATCCCTTGCTTTATCTTTACATCGGGTTATTGCATACCTTGCGCACTATGGGTGAAGCGGTGATTTATGTGTTGTTTTTCCAAGCCATTTTAAGCTGGTTTAACCGCGGGCAAAATCCGTTGCAATATACCCTTTATCAGCTCACGCAACCTTTGCTCAACCCGATTCGCCGTATTTTACCGAACACGGGAATGATTGATTTCTCCCCGATGTTATTGGCATTTTTATTATTTTACGCCAACCGTGTAATGTACGACATTGCGCCTATTTTATGGCAATTTGCCTAATGAATGCGATCGAGCAAAGCACGCAAGGACTTCGGTTGCGGATTTTTCTGCAACCGAAAGCCAGTAAAGATCAAATCGTTGGCTTGCACGACAACGAGCTAAAAATCACCATCACCGCCCCACCTATTGATGGCCAAGCCAACGCCCATTTGCTTAAATTCCTAAGCAAAACCTTTAAAGTGCCAAAAAGCAGTATTCTCATCGAAAAAGGCGAACTCAACCGCCATAAACAAATTTTTATCCCTACACCGAAAGTGATTCCTGAACAGGTTTTGGAGTTGTTGGGATAAGAAAAATGCTCTCAATTAGCGAGAGCATTTTGCTTTTTAGAATTGATAATTAAAGGTGGCTATCATTTTGCGTTCTTGATGATTGTTGGTCTGAACACTGAAATCAAAAGTGTAATTACCGATATTTTTGGCAATTCCCACTTTACCTATCCATTCTTGCTTCGAGCGATCGAGCTTGTATTCTTGTCCATTTAATTGAAGGCGATATGGTTCGTCCAAGTTCACTTTCCAAGTCGGCTCAAGATAAAGGGCTATGCCACCGATATGATAGCTAAATTTACTTGATAGCTGTGTTTGGACGGCAAAATGATGAGCGAGTTTACCATTATCTGGCAGCTTGCTATCTAGCAGATAAGAACCTAGCACACCAATACGTGGCTGAATAGCAAATTGGTTAAAGGTAAAAGTTTTATTATAACCAAGGTAAAGGTCGAGATAATCTGCGTGTACTGTGCTATCAAAAACGTGGCGATAACGAACAAAGCTAGAAAAATCATACCATTTTGCATTAGCACCAATGCCCAATTGGTGAATATCATTATAACGATATTCAGCAAATGCCCCGACTTTCGTATGATCATTCAAGGATTGGTTAAACCCTGTTTGGAATCTTCCACCTAACCCCTGTTTATTGCTTTCACTTAATGTCGCTGTGAAATAATGATCATAGTTAAAGTTATCAATGATAGAAACATCTACATCGGTTAGATTTCTTAGCGTTTTCGCATATTTATCAAGATAATCTTGGCTAAACGCAACCTGTTCAGAGGAAGTTTGATTGGTAAGATTTTCTTCTTCATCATTAGATTCCACCGTTTCTTCTATGGCTACAGTGCGATTACTGTCCTCAGCTTGGGTTGTTTGAGTTGTTGGCGTTGAACTGCTTTCGTCATTGCTATTTCCATTAGATTCAACCACATTGTCTGATGTATCTACACCTTTATCTGGTGTTATTGTTGGACTATCTTCAGCATTTTCAGATGAGGTTTCTGTTGCTGGATTTTGTTCAGAATTATCTGTGTTAGGTTTATCTAAGCCATCAGGTGTTTCTGCATTATTACTATCAGCGTTGGTTG
This sequence comes from Avibacterium endocarditidis, assembly GCF_965138825.1. NCBI lineage: Bacteria > Pseudomonadati > Pseudomonadota > Gammaproteobacteria > Pasteurellales > Pasteurellaceae > Avibacterium > Avibacterium endocarditidis. The sequence continues at coordinate 28,409 of NZ_CBCSDH010000016.1, read as the reverse complement.
GCTGCGTCTGCGTGCTAGTTGAGTTATCTTCCTTGTACTGGCTTTCCTCAATCGCGGAGAAATATTTCTGATGATCATCAAGTTTAAAGGTAAATTCTGTTTTTTCTCCTGAAATCGTAGCTGTTACATCATTACCAACTTGTAAGATATATTTACCAAGCACAGACAAATTAATTTCATCGTCAAGCATCAGCGTTGGATCGGCAACATAAACGTCTAGGTGTCCATTTTCTTCTGTTTTAATTACGGAAAGAGGGTGATTCACCGCTAAACCATCTACTTCTCCCGCTTCAAAGAAATTGACAAAAAGACTATTGCCTACTTTTACTGCGTGTTGTTGAGCATTTTGTTGCAGAATTTGAATTGTATTTGTATCAAAATGGTTTACTTCGTCAGCACTATAACCCGGCATAATGAGATAAGCATAGCTCGCCTCTTTAGGTTTTTTCCCGTGATTTAACCAAATTTTAGCAAATTCTGTTGAACCATCTTTACCTTTCTCAATAACAGTATAAGGTTGCTGATTATCAAGAATTTTATAGCTTATAGTCTGCTGTGTAGCAGGATCAGTAAAATAAATTGTATCACCAACGTGAGATAAGGTTTGTTTTCCATTAATCACTCTATTATCAATGGTTGTTAATACTTCGCCTTTATCTGTGCTAGCAATATTCGAGCCTAGCGCGAGTACCACATCACCTAGCATTATCCAAGATTTCTTCGCTGTAGTTTTATCATTATAAGATGTGAAATCCATTGCAATAATGGCTTTAGTGGCATTACCTTGTGAACCATCTGCCTTAATGCCATTATCTACACCACCCACAAATGTTTTGCTGCTGCGATCTTTTAAGTATCGGCGTTGCTTTGAACCATCTTTCCGAATAGCGGTGCTTTCGGTTGTTCCCGGTAGCATATAGGAATCAACATTATGCCAATAATTCGTAAATAAATCGGTACTTTTGTTATCATAGATATAAGTCATTCCATCGCCAGTGTACCAACCTTGAGGATTCTCGCCATTCATACTTTCATAGGCAGCAGTACGATTTGAATGCATTGCAATAACAACTGTTCCTTTAGGACTTTTTTGTACAGCGCGATCCATAAAAGAAAAACGTTTTACACCAACGGTTTCTGTTGGCTTAATATTTGGGTTATCAAGAATATTTTTTAAGATATTCCGCACCGTATCATTTGGCGCATCATCAAGAGAATAATGTTGTTCAAGTAATGTACGTTTTAACAACCCTTGTAATGCCGGCTTGTATGTTGCTGGTGCGCTATCAATCAATAAGGAAATATCACTAATAAATCGTTTTGCACGTGTAACATCGCTGCTATTTGGTCGAGTAATCGCGCGCCCATTTACTGAATCATTCATTCCACCATTTACTAATAACCAGCTATATCCCTTGAGAATTGATTCATAAATATTGTCCATTTTAGGATCACTAAACACAAAGTTTGGTGAATCTTTCAGCATATATGCGAAAAGTCCTAACCCTTCAATGAGAACTGAAGCATAAGTACCATTATAAGCCACGGAAGAATGTTGAATAAATGAACCATCGGTATAGAATCCATCATTTAGCGTGGCATCATTTGTATCACGAATACCGCTTTTGAGTTCTCCTACATCATAAATAGCACGGATCGCACGTTGAACCTCATCATCATTACGCGTTAATAGACCACGCGCAAGTGAAACGGTAGAGGTATCTGTGCGGTTTCCACCAGTGCTTGTTCTTTTATCTTTTGACGTAGAATATTGTGCTGCTTCGGAATTTGCCCCACTTGTTGTTGGATCTGGCTGGAAGTACGTTGTAGCTGCAATGAGCTTTTCTTTTAATTCATTAGGTAATTCATCACCCATTAAAATGAGTACATCATTCAACGATTTTGGAACACCAATTTCCCAGTTCCACCAGTTACCATATTCTTTGCCACCCACCTGGTAGCCACCGCTATGAATTTTTTCCAAAGAAGAAATGATTAACTGCTTAGCGTCTTGGTTTTGATAAAATTGCGAACCCGATTTATTATATCCTACAGCTAAATCTCTGATTGTATTCACTGTCGAGCGAATTTTTGCCCCAGCTGTTTTTTGTTCACTAAAATCAAAAGTATCGTTACTTAGCAACGCTTGTTTCGCATTGTTAGCCATATTATTTGTGGTGTCTAACGATATACCTGTAAGATGGTTTTTCCAATTTTGTAATATTTGATCATAGGCATTCTGTGTTGTGGCGTGTTCCACAGCTACAACAGAATTTGTTTCAGCATAAACAGGTAAAGTAGGAATGCTGGCTAACATCACAGGCGCTAGCATACACATCACTTTTGATAAACGAAATCGGGGCATTTTTCTCTCCTTAAATAATAGTGATAACGCACGTATGCTACGCTGGTGAAAAAGAGAACTCAATTTCCACGCTTCAAAAATATGAACAAGATCACAATAAAAATGAAAAATTGTTTTATTTTTGTTTTTGTGGGGTTTATGCGCGGGATTTATTAACGGATTAAGGTAAGAAAAGGTTGTTGTTTACTAGATAAAAAGTGCGGTATTTTCCACCGCACTTTTTGTTTTAATATAACCAAATCATCTAACCAATAAATTTTTATTCTTTTTCAATCTACTATTCTGTTCTTTAGAATGATTGCCAGTTTATGACTTCAACAGGGAAGGAAAATGAATTGGCAGTATGTCTTTGACAATATTCCGAAATTTATTGATGCCAGCATTATTACTTTGCAGCTCTCGTTTTGGAGTATTGTTTTTTCTCTCATTATTGGGCTTTTGTGTGCGGTGGCTACCAGCTACCACATTCGTTTTTTTAATTCGCTCGCTAAAGCCTATATTGAACTTTCTCGTAATACACCTTTGTTGATCCAACTTTTCTTTCTCTATTTTGGTTTGTCTAAATTGGGAATTAAGTTAGATGGATTTACTTGCGCCATTATTGGCTTAAGTTTTCTTGGGGGAAGTTATATGGCTGAGGCGATTCGAGCAGGGATTGAGAGCGTTTCAAAAGGGCAAGTGGAATCAGCTCTGAGCTTAGGATTAACACCCACACAAGCCTTTATTTATGTTATTGCGCCACAAACTTTAAGCCTTTCTCTGCCAGCCATTGGTGCAAATTGTCTGTTTTTAATGAAAGAAACCTCTATCGCCAGCGCGATTGCTATTGCGGAATTAATGTTTATGGCGAAAGAATTAATTGGCCTAGATTATAAAACTAACGAAGCATTATTTTTATTGGTAGTGTTTTATCTCATTATTTTATTGCCAGTTTCGTTTCTTATTCATTATTTAGAGAAACGTAGCCGTTATGCGAAATATGGGAGCGTTTAATAATGGGATTAACTATTTTATTAGAAGAAAATAATCTACAACGATTGTTAAATGGCTTAACGGTTACGGCTGAAATTGCATTTATTTCCGTATTATTCTCTTGCCTGTTGGGTATATTGTTTGGCATTGCAATGACCAGCCGAAATAAAATAATCCAAGGGATTTGTCGTTTATATTTAGAAATGGTGCGAATTATTCCTTTACTAGTGTGGTTATTTATTGCCTATTTTGGCTTGGCTAAGTGGTTGAATATTCATTTAAACGGCATTGCAGTATGTATTTTCGTCTTTATTTTTTGGGGGACGGCTGAAATGGGCGATTTAATGCGCAGCGCATTAAATTCCATTGAAAAACATCAACGGGAATCTGCTTATGCCTTGGGATTAAATAGCACACAAACCTTTTTATATGTGTTACTGCCACAAAGTTTAAAGCGAGTTACGCCAAGTGCGATTAATTTATTTACTCGAATGATTAAAACCAGTTCATTGGCAATGTTAATTGGCGTGTTAGAAGTGGTGAAAGTGGGGCAACAAATTATTGAAACATCGTTATTTACTGATCCTTCCGCGGCATTTTGGATTTATGGTCTTATTTTTCTTTTATATTTCGCAATTTGTTATCCCTTGTCTATTTTTTCTCGTTATATAGAAAATCGTTGGGAGCAATAAAAGGAAATCAAAATGGCACTATTAGAAATTAACCAACTGGTAAAAAAATACGAAAAAACCACCGCACTTCAAGGCATTGATTTAGCCATAAAAAAGGGCGAAGTGGTGGTGTTGCTCGGGCCTTCAGGCTGCGGGAAAAGCACCTTGTTGCGTTGCATTAACGGGCTGGAATCCATTCAAGGTGGTGAAATCGTTTTGCAAGATCAAGGCGTGTTAGGCAAGCAAGTGCCTTGGGTGCAAGCACGCCAACATATTGGAATGGTTTTTCAAAGCTATGAATTATTTTCGCATCTTTCGGTGATCGACAATATTTTGCTCGGCCCAATGAAAGTGCAAAAGCGTTCCCGTTCGGAAGTGGAAAAGCAAGCCGATGAGTTACTTAAACGTGTGGGCTTACTGGATCGCAAAAATGCCTATCCGCGTGAGCTTTCAGGCGGTCAAAAACAGCGTATCGCTATTGTTCGTTCTTTGTGTATGAACCCAGAAATTATGCTGTTTGATGAAGTTACCGCAGCCCTTGATCCTGAAATGGTGCGCGAAGTGCTAGATGTGATTTTAGAGCTTGCCAAAGAGGGAATGACAATGCTGATTGTAACCCACGAAATGGCCTTTGCGCGCCAAGTGGCAGATCGCATTATTTTTATGGACACAGGAAAAATCGTGGAGGAAAACACGCCAGATCGCTTTTTTACCAACCCGAATTCCGATCGGGCAAAAACATTCTTAAACATCTTAAACTATGAACCAAGAGGAATAGACTATGAAGAAAACATTTAAAAAAATCACCGCACTTTTTGCGACTACCCTGCTTGCTGTGAGCCTAACGGCGTGCAATGACAACGAAAGCAATAGCGCGCAAAATCGTCTGCAACAGCTACAAAAGGCCGATAGCGTGCGCATTGGCGTTTTTAGCGATAAACCGCCTTTTGGCTATGTGGATAACCAAGGCAAAAGCCAAGGTTTTGACGTAGAAATTGCAAAAGCCATTGCTAAAGATTTGCTGGGTGATGAAAACAAAGTGCAATATGTCTTGGTGGAAGCCGCAAACCGCGTGGAATATTTGCAATCAAACAAAGTGGATATTATTCTCGCCAATTTCACCGTTACCCCAGCGCGTAAAGAAGTGGTGGATTTCGCCAAACCTTATATGCAAGTGGCGTTGGGTATGGTGTCAAAAGATGGCGCGGTTATCACCGACATCAATCAGTTAGAAGGCAAAACATTATTGGTGAACAAAGGCACGACGGCAGATGCTTATTTCAGCAAACATTATCCGAACATCAAATTATTAAAATTTGAACAAAACACGGAAACCTTTGAAGCCTTAAGAGATGGACGCGGTGATGCACTCGCCCACGACAACACCTTGCTGTTTGCTTGGGCAAAAGAAAACCCGGGTTTTACCGTTGGTATTAAAACCCTTGGCGATCAAGATTTCATCGCGCCAGCAGTGAAAAAAGGTGATACTGAATTGCTCGCGTGGTTAGATCAAGAAATTGAAAAATTAGGTAAAGAGGGCGTGTTAAAACAAGCTTACGACAAAACCTTATTGCCTGTTTACGGCGACACTATCAGCGAAAAAGAAGTGTTAGTGGCTTATTAAGTTAAATTGAAGAAATAAAAAAGTGCGGTGAAAAAATTTAACAAATTTCCACCGCACTTTTTCTTTTTAGCTCATTAGCTTATTGAATTTTAATATTCATCTTATAGCTTGATGTAAGTTTTTTGATGGATTGTGCTTTCGGTTGTAGCACGCGCACTTCATAGCGCCCTGTTCTTGGTAAAATATATGGCGTGTTTGGTACGAAATCATCTTCGCCGTACATAATGGCTTCCGCCGCGCCTTTGGCTCTTAAATTTACGGTTAAGGTTTGCCCTTCTTTGGCATAAAACGCATAACTGCGACATTGCCAGCCTTTGATTTTACCCGTGTAATTGGCTGATGATGCGCCTTTTTTAAATTTTACGTTAGTGACTGCGCAGTCTGTCGCATAGCTTGGCACGCTAGCTAACACCGCTGAGCCAACCACTAAGGCAGAAAGAATGTGTTTTACTGATTTCATTATAGTTCTCCAAATTAGATTGTGATTAAGGTGAAAATTAGACCTTTGATTACAACCGAAGTTCAAAAATCTGCTTTTCGGGATTAGCACGAAAGCCCGCCATTTCTAGCAAGGATTGTTGCTGCGGATCTTGTTCCACCACCAAACGGGAAGATTGCGTATAACGCACAAATTCTTTGGCTTTGGCGATAAGTGCGGTGTAAATTTCCGTAGAATTTTGTTGAGGCAACACAAAAATATCTGTCAGTTGCCAATAGCGTTGCAGTTGTAAGGAAGAAAGGCGAGGATAAAGCTGAATAAAACCAAGCGCTTGGTTTTGAGCGTCCACCGCAAGGAAGAAAATGCTTTCACTAAAGCGAATACGGTTGGTGAGAAATGTTAAGGTACGGTCAGGATTTTCCGCCATTCCCTGTGAAAGTCGATATTGCTCAAAAAGGGGCAGCAACAGCTCTAAATTCCATTGTTCAGCTTTAAAAATTTTCATATTGATGATTTTTTGTGAAATCTATACAGTGGATTGTAGCTTTTTAATGCACAATAATCATCTTTTTACAAAAAAATTTTTCAAATTTGCCTAAAATCAACGGAAGCGTAGAAAAAATTTGATATAGTAATGCGGTTATTTTTTGTTAATTACTATGGAGAAAAATTATGGCACGTCGTCCTTTAGTTATGGGTAACTGGAAGTTAAACGGTAGCAAAGCGTTTACCAAAGAGCTAATCGAAGGCTTAAAAGCAGAATTAGTCGGCGTAAACGGTTGTGATGTGGCGATCGCACCGCCAGTGATGTATTTAGCCGAAGCTGAAGCCGCGCTTGCAGGCAGCCAAATTGCCTTAGGCGCACAAAATGTTGATGTAAACGTACAAGGTGCGTTTACTGGTGATATTTCAACGGCAATGTTAAAAGATTTCGGTGCGAAATATATCATCATCGGCCATTCTGAACGTCGCACTTATCATAAAGAAAGCGATGAATTTATTGCCAAAAAATTCGCCGCACTGAAAGAAGCGGGCTTAGTGCCTGTGTTATGTATTGGTGAATCTGAAGCGGAAAACGAAGCAGGCAAAACAGAAGAAGTGTGCGCACGCCAAATTGATGCCGTGATCAACGCATTAGGCGTGGAAGCATTCAATGGCGCAGTCATTGCCTATGAGCCAATTTGGGCAATCGGCACAGGCAAATCAGCCACCCCAGCACAGGCTCAAGCGGTACACGCTTTCATTCGTGGCCATATCGCAGCGAAATCTCAAGCGGTAGCAGATCAAGTGATCATTCAATACGGCGGTTCAGTCAATGATGCCAACGCCGCAGAATTATTCACTCAGCCAGACATTGACGGTGCATTAGTAGGCGGTGCTTCATTAAAAGCGCCTGCATTCGCGGTGATCGTGAAAGCGGCAGCTGTGGCGAAAAACTAATTTTAGTTCCATTCCTATAAAATCTGCTCATTATGAGCAGATTTTTTTATCTCTAAATGTGAACCCTTTGTTATTTTATTAAATTGTGATCTTTATCACGGTAAAACTATGATATTTATCATAGTCTGAGTTGGCTAAATCAGTTATGTTGAAATTTAAGATTAGCAAAATAAATGGAGTTGATGATGAAATATTACGCAGGCGTAGATATTGGCGGCACGAACACAAAAATCGGCATTTTAGACAACCATTTTAATATTCTTGCAGAACAGAGCATTCCGACTTTATCTCAGCAAGGGGCAAGATCCACTTTTTCTCGCATTTGGCAGACCATTTTGGATTTGCTTGCACAACATCAACTTTCAGAAGCACAATTAGCAGGCATCGGCTTGGGAATTCCAGGCCCTGTGGTGGATCAAGCGATCGTTAAAATCGCGGCTAATTTTTCTTGGGGCAATGATTTCAATGCCAAGCAATTAATGGAAGAAATCTCTCATAAAAATGTGGTGGTGGAAAACGATGTGCGAGCCATTACCTTGGGAGAACATTTATTCGGCGCAGGGCAAGGTGTGGCGAATCTTATTGTTGTGCCAATTGGCACGGGCATTGCTTCAGGCATTTTGCTAAACGGCAAGGTGTTGTCTGGTTCGGGCGGCTGCGCGGGCGAGTTTGGCCATATTATGGTGAACGAACAAGGAATGAAATGCGGCTGTGGTTTAACAGGCTGCTTAGAAACTTATACTTCCGCCCCAGGATTAGTGCGGGAAGCCAAAAAACTTCTTAGCGCTCCAGAAACAGATAAACAAAAGTGCGGTGAGTTTTTCCAACGTTTTTCCACGGATTTAGATTCCCTGCAAGCACATCATATTTTTGAATACGCCAAAAAAGGCGATCATCTCGCGCTGCAAGTGGTGGATAGCTTCGCAAAATATTTGGCTTACGGCTTAGGCGTGCTGATTAATATTTTTAATCCTGAACTTATTGTACTGGCTGGTGGGGTCGCAAAATCCGCCGATTTCATCATCGAAAAAGTACAAAAATTCCTACCGCACTATGCCTTAGGCGTATCCCTACAAAACCTGCAAATCAAACCAAGCCAACTGCTTGATTCCGCTGGCGTAAAAGGCGCTGCAGCGTTAGTGATAAAATAATTGTAAGGCAATAAAAAAGTAGGAAATGGTTTCCTACTTTTTATCTTTCGCGCTTATGTTACTAGGTTACTGAATTTTTTCTTTCACTTTTACATCAGATTTTTGCTGTAGTTTTCCGTCTGCGGAAAAAACAAAATGGCTTGTATATTTGTTGAACGTGTTTTCGGCATAGCCACCCCATTCGCCCGCAAGCGTACGCTGTCCGCCGCCGTAAACAGGCAAGGTTGCACCATCAATTTCTTTATTGATATATTGATTAAACCACCGGTTTAACTCACGCCGCATTTGGGCGATCTGTTGTTGATAATCCGGGTTATCAATTTGGTTATGGTGTTCATCAGGATCGTTACGCAGATCATAAAATTCATAAGGCCCATCAGGATAGCGATGAATATATTTAAAAGATCGATTGCGGATCATTCGAGTTGGTCCGTATTCATCAAAGATCACAAGATGATTTTCTTCTCGTGAATCTGTGGGCTCTTGTTTTAATAAAGTAGAGAAACTTTTTCCAGGATAACGTACCTGTGCCTGATCTTCATCACTGATATTGAGGTATTCCAACAAGGTGTGGCGGAAATCGTAATGGCTCAACAGGTTATCTATTTCACCTGTTAATAAATGATTTTTGTGATAAAGAATAAACGGCACTTTTACGGACGTGTCGAACATATTCACAGGGCTTGTGCCATTCCCTTTACCAAAAATACCGTGATGTCCCATATTCATACCGTTATCACTGGTGAAAATGATGAGCGTGTTTTCTAAAATGCCTTTTTCCTCAAGTGCGGTGATAATTCTTCCAATATTAAAATCCATTGCGGTTAAGGCTGCGAAATATCCCCTTAACACTTCTAATCGTTCTTGTTCATCACCTTCAAAGGTTTCATAAATTTTCCAAGGGTGATAAGGATCTCGAGGACAAGATGCAAATTGACAATCCGCATAAAGATCCAATATTTCCTGTGGGTGGTTTTTTCGATCCCAAGGGGAATGGGGGGCGGTATAACTTAGATTGAGAAAAAATGGCTGATCGGCATTATGTACCTTCTCAATAAAGTCTAGCCCATAATCGGTGATTTTATCTGTAATGTAGTCGGGTTCTTCAATTAATATACCATCTCGATACATTGGTGCATTGAAGTAAGGGCCACCGCCACGCTGATGGGAATACCAATAATCAAAACCACATTGTGGCGTGTCAGCCATACCTAAATGCCACTTGCCACTCATTGCACAAAGATAATTATGCTGTTTTAAGCGATCTACAAAAGTCGATTGCCCTTTTAAATAATGTTCTGTAGTCGCACCATTTTCCCATTCTTCCAACCAGTCGTGAATTCCGTGTTGAGAAGGAATTCTGCCGGTAAAAATTGAGGCTCTTGCAGGGGAGCAAACAGGGGAAACACAAAAGAAATCGTTAAATTTTTTACCTTGCTGCGCTAATTTATCAATATTGGGCGTAATCGCCTCTTTATTCCCATAGCAACCAAGCGCCCAATAGCCTAAATCATCGGCAACAATTAAAACCACGTTAGTTTTTTTCATTATTGCCTACTCCTAACATCGTTTTGATATTTTGAAAGCCTTTAAAACCAACAATAAAAATCGTGCAAATATACCAACTTAGCCCGAATAAGATGAGTCCTTTCCAAAAGAGAATGATTAGATCTGTCATATTTCCCCCTTATTTGCGTAACGTATTTTTCAATAATGAACCAACAATCATTGCAATCCAAGCAAACACAAACGCAGCAATACCCGAATAATAAGGGCCAATTTTTGCTGCAATAGGTTCAAGTGCAGGAATCTGCTGTGCGATTAAGTAAGAAAGTGGCGTTAAAGCACCCACAACAATGGTGGCATAAGCCCCCCAGTTATTGGCTTTTTTGAAATAACAAGCGGAAATCAATAGGGTGGAAACAGCAACGGAATAAATGGTTGCTGTGAGTGTCATATATACCCACAAGTCGCTTTTTAATGGATACCACAACCCATAGAACAGTAAGAAAACCCCAATTAATGCCACTAATACGCGATTGACAGCAATAGATTTACGTTCTGACCATTTATTTTTATGGAAAATAATCAATACGTCATTGTAAATAACACTTGCCCAACCTAATAAATAAGAAGAGTTTGTGGACATATCTGCCGCCAACATAGCCGCGACAAGCAAACCAATGATCCCTGTTGGAATCACAATAGAAAGCATTGTTGGCATTGCTTGGATTGGTTTTCCGCCCACACTTTCTAAACTTACGAAAGCTAACGCAGCAACGCCCCACATCACAGGAATTAATGAACGTACGATATAAAATAAACTAGTGCGTGTGTACATTTTTTTCGCAACATTGGCATCTTTTGCTGACAACACACGAGAAACCATTGTTTGCCAAGTTAGCACTGTCGCAGTCAGCACTAAAGCAGTATAAAGCACATATTGCCAACCAAGATTAGGATTAGCAAAAGGATTAATACCACCAGCGCCATAATTAGAAATTGCAGTATCAAATAAGGTATCCCAGCCCACCTGATAGAAAATCGTACAAGTGGTTAGCACCAAGCCAACACTCATTAAAATAAACTGCATATAATCGGTAACCAGAACGGAGAGCATTCCACCTAAAATGGTATATAACGCCACCACAAGCAATAAAATTGTCATCGTGATTTCTAAATATTCTGGTTTAAGCCCCGCCACAGCAACTAAAAATTCACCACCGGTGCGTAAGAAAACGCCCATATTCAGCAAGCCACCAAGCACAATGACCACACCGGCAGCCCAGCGGACTTTTTTACCAAATTTATGTTCAAAAAACTCTGGAATGGTTACCACACCCGCTTTGCGTAAAGGTTCAATACAAAATCCTGTTTTCCCTACGGTGAACATTACAATGGTCATAATTAACCCCACTGTGGCTCCCGCAAAACCGTATTTATAGCCAAGCTGTGCTGCCGCCATACAGGTTATAATGCCAAACTCAGTGGCGGCTAAAGAGGCAATCCCAACGTGCAAATCCACATTTCTGCCAGCCACCAAGAAATCATTCACATTCTTTACATATTTTCGCACAAGAATGCCGACAACAAGGCTTAATAAAATATAAAGCCCGACAATACTGCCATCTACGCTCCAGTTAAACTGCATATTTTCCTCCCAATATTGGTATGAATAAATAGTTACTCGCAGTTTAAAGGAGAGCGTTAAAGGCAGATATGACAAAAATCATAAACCCCACGTGAGCAAGATCACAGATTAAGAAATTGGTAAAAGAAAAAGTGCGGTGTTTTTTCACCGCACTTTTGAAAAGAAGCATTTATCGCAAAGATTAGTCTTTGCCCCAAACGTCAGCGGCAATTTGCTCAACTAAACGCACTTTCGCCCATTGTTCTTGCTCTGTCATAATATTGCCTTCTTCGGTGGAGGCAAAACCGCATTGTGGACTAAGGCAGAGTTGCTCAAGTGGCACATATTGAGCGGCTTCGGCAATGCGAGCTTTTACTGTGGCAGGGTCTTCTAAGGTTGGAAATTTAGAACTGATTAAGCCAAGTACAACACGTCCTTTATTGCCAGCGAAATATTTTAAGGGCTCAAATCCACCAGAGCGTTCATCATCATATTCAAGGAAATAGCCGTCATATTGTGTTTGACCGAATAGCTCAGGGGCAACAGGATCATAAGCGCCACTTAATAAATAAGTTGAACGGAAGTTGCCACGGCAAACGTGGGTTGTGATGATCATATCTTTGGGTTTATCAGCAAGTACCACTTGAATATTTTCCAAGGCTTGGGCTTTATCTGCGGCAAATTCAGGTTTGTCGTGATTGTTGCACAAAGAGCCCCAATAAACATCATCAAATTGTAAATAACGGCAACCTGCTTGATAAAAGGCTTGAATGGCATCTTTATAGGCTTGTTGTACGTCTTTTGCAAATTCTGCACGGCTGGCATACACACCGTGATCCCACTGAACGGGGTACATTAACTGGTTTGGGCTTGGAATGGTGTATTTCACAATGCCACGCTCAGCCACAATGGCATTGAGCTTTTTGAAATGCTCAATAAAAGGGTGATTAGGATTCCACGACACTTTGCCACAACAGCGTGTGTTATAAGCTCGGGTTTCAACGCCATTAAATTTATAACCGTGTTCAGGCTCATAGCCTTCAATGCCGTTTAAATTTTCAAGAAAATCAATGTGCCAAAATGAGCGGCGATATTCCCCATCAGTAAGCACTTTTAAACCGGCATCTAACTGTGCTTGGACTAATTTTTCAATTTCTTGATCTTCAATACGAGTTAAGGTGGCACGATCAATTTCGCCGGCGTTGAATTGTTCACGGGCTTGTTTCAGCGCCGCACTGCGTAAATAACTGCCCACAGTGTCAGCGTGCAAAGGTAATGTTGATAATGTCATATTCACTCCTTAAATAGTATCATTGTGAAAAATGGCGATGGGTTAGCATCGCCATAGTGTAAAGCCATAGTGTAAAAATGAAAGTGCGGTCTATTTTTTGTTTAAATTTATTTGGTAAACCGCAAAGCCTAGTTCATCTTGCCCAACGTAGTCCATTGGATATTGCGCTTTTTCCTTGATGAAGGCTTTTGCTTTATCGCTTGGGGACGTTTCCACTTGTACTTTCAATGGCTGAGTGGAGGCAATTGGAGCAAGTTTCCAGTTATTATCGGCAGAAGGGATCACTTCGCCTTTTTCTTTGGTGGTTTGGCTGATGTAGTTTGCCAAAATTTGACGATTTTCATCAGGGGAAGCAAAGACGATGTGCGCATCACCTGTGCCAGGGAATTTGCCGGAATAAGCGCGATAATTATTGGTCGCAATTAAGAATTGATCGCTATCTTGCACTGGCTTGCCTTGATAGGTGAGATTAACAATGCGCGACGCCTTGTCATTAATGAGCTTGCACTCACCGTCATAACGGGCAGGCTGGGTAACATCAATTTCATAGTTCACCCCGTCAATCACATCGAAATTATAAGTACGGAAACCGTTCCAATTTAACAAAGATTGTGGTTTGTCGCTATTTGGAGCGATTTGGTTAAACATTCCCGCACTGCACTCAAGCCATTGTTTGAGTTCTGCACCGCTCACTTTGACAATCACCAAGGTATTTGGGTAAAGATAGAGATCCGCCGCATTGCGGAAAGTGAGATCGCCTTTATCCACTTCTACATAAGCGCTTGGATCGTTTTTACGTCCACCGACTTTAAATGGCGCAGCGGCACTCAACACTGGAATACCCGCTAGCTCAGGCAGATTTTTCACCACGTTTTCGGCGTAGGCTTGTTGCGCTTGGTTTACGATTTGTACCGTTGGATCATCTTGGAACAAGGCAAGGAAGCTATACATATTATCAGAGGCTTTTCCAATCGGCTGTGCTACAAAGGCTCGAGTGGCTTCGTGGATTGGCGCAAGTAATGCTGCAACTTCAGGGTGATTGCCCACAAGCGCTTTTTTCTTATCTGCATCATAAATCGGGCGCAAGGCTGCACGGCCGTCAGTAACAAACCATTTACCATTATATTGATTTAAGGTGAGATCCACCACGCTGATGTTATTTGCCCAATAACCCGCCATACTTTCTGGCACGCCGTTCATTGTGCCTTTTTCAATATCCGCCCCTTTGCTGTTAGCAAATTCTTTATTTGGGAATAAGCGGTGCGAATGGCCGAAGATCACGGCATCAATGCCTTTGACATCGGCTAAATGGAAGGCGGCATTTTCTTCACCTTCTTTATAAGGTTCGTCCGAAGGGCCAGTGTGCGCCAGTGCAACAATAATATCTGCCCCTTGAGCCTTCACGATTGGCACATATTTTTCTGCGGTTTTCTTAATATCGTAGGCTTTTACTTTGCCTTCTAAATTGGCTTTATCCCACACCATCACTTGTGGCGGCACAAAGCCAATATAACCAATTTTGATTTGATGCCTGTTGCCAGCATTATCTGTTACGCTTTTTTCTTGAATAAAATAAGGTTGGAAATAAGGCTGATCATCGCTGGCTTTCACCACATTGGCGTTGATAATAGGGAAATGAGCTTGCTTAATGGCACGATCTAAATAATCTAAGCCATAGTTGAACTCGTGGTTGCCAATCGTTCCCACATCATAGTGCATTGCATTTAGGGCTAAAATAGACGGATTTGGTTTACCTTCTTTATCTCCTTTGGCAGCTTGATAATCGGCAATCGGGTTGCCTTGAATTAAATCGCCATTATCCACTAATACCGAGTTTTTCACTTCTTGACGTGCGCTTGCAATCAGGCTTGCTGCACGGGTAAAACCGAATTTATCCGTAGGCGCATCTTTGTAATAATCAAAATCCGTCAAAAAGCCGTGAATATCCGTGGTGGCAATAATGCGTAACGCTACCGTAGTATTTTGCTCCGCCGCATTGAGCGATAAGCTGTTTACACTGAATAAACTTAATGCGCCAAGACGCAGGAATTTTCTTCTATCCATATTTTCTCCTTTTAGGTTCTATAAATGATGACAAAGACACGATGATTTTACGTTGTTTTTGCACAGGGCTCTAGCCAATATTTATGATAAAAATCAAGTGCGGTGTTTTTTTATGAAATTTTTGCAGGTTAATTTTCTTGGCATAATCAATAAGTTAAAAAGGCGAGCAGCAAGACAGCCTTTATTTTTTAGGGAAAAAGCACCGCACTTGCGTTTAGGATTTATCGCTAGATCAAGTACAATATCAAGACTATCCATAGACAATAGGTTTGCTTATGACATCATTACTGACTTCCGCGTTTATCTATCTCTTTGCCGCCGTGGTGGCCGTGCCAGTTTCTAAACGTTTGGGATTAGGCTCAGTGCTGGGCTATTTGTTGGCAGGGGTGGCGATTGGGCCAATTTTAGGCTTAGTCGGACAGGAAACCGAACGCGTGCAACACGTTGCTGAATTTGGCGTGGTGATGATGTTATTTTTAATCGGTTTAGAGCTTGATCCTAAAATGCTATGGGCGTTACGCACCAAATTGCTCGGCTTGGGGGGCTTACAGGTCATTCTATCCATTGGCGCGATTGCAGGTGTTGCCCATTTGCTTAATTTTACCTGGGAAATGAGCATTGCCATTGGCTGTGTGTTGGCAGTGTCGTCCACTGCGATTGTGTTGCAAACCTTGGGGGAAAAGCATTTGCTGAATAGCCCCGGGGGACAAAGCAGTTTTTCCGTGCTGCTGTTTCAAGATATTGCCATCATTCCGATTTTAGCGTTCTTGCCAATGCTTGCCTCGCCTGAATTGATTGATAGTCTGCATAGCGCGGAGCAACATTCAGACAATTTATTAGACGGGGTGAATAATTATGTCAAAACCCTGATCACCTTTAGCGTGATTGGCTCAATCATCTTTGGTGGCTATTTTCTCGCGCGCCCGATTTTCCGCTATATTGCCGCATCAAGAACTCGTGAAATTTTCACCGCATTTGCCTTAGCATTGGTGATCGGCATTGCAGCGATGATGTCGGCTATCGGCCTTTCGCCTGCCTTAGGCACATTCTTAGCAGGCGTGGTATTAGCAAATAGTGAATATCGCCACGAACTAGAAAGCAATCTTGAACCGTTCAAAGGCTTATTGCTTGGTTTGTTTTTCATTACCGTAGGCGCAGATATTAATTTCAGCTTATTATTCAATGACTTCGCGGTGATTTTAGGCATCACGCTATTATTTATTCTTATCAAAGCCATTGTCTTATGGGGGCTTGGGTTAATATTCCGTTTGGATCGCCTTAACCGTAATTTATTCGCTCTAAGCCTTGCTCCAGCGGGGGAATTTGGTTTTGTGCTACTTTCTTTCAGCCAACAAAATGGTATTCTACCAAGAGAAATCACTGACAAATTATTACTTGCCGTGGCCATTTCAATGTTGCTCACACCTTTCTTATTTATTGCTTACGATAAACTGATCGTACCGCGTGCAAGCCACCAACAACAGCGCGAAAACGACACCATTGAAGATCAAAATGATGTACTCATTATCGGCCACGGACGTTACGGACAAATTATCAGCGGAATGTTAATGAGTTGCGGCTACAAGCCTACGGTTATTGACTACGATGCCACCTTGGTGGAAGGCTTATCGCGCTTTGGTTTAAAAACCTATTTTGGCGACGGCTCACGTTCTGACTTGTTAGAAACTGCGGGCATTGCGAAAGCCAAATTATTAGTGATTGCCCTTGATGACAAAGAACAAGCTATACAAATCGCCCACTTCGCACATCGCTTTTACCCAAATTTACCGATTATCACCCGTGCTTATGATCGTCTGCACGTTTATGATTTATACCGTGCTGGGGCAAGAAATATTGTGCGAGAAACTTTCGACTCAGCGATCCGAAGCGGCCGTTTAGCCTTAGAACAGCTTGGTATGGACAAAGAAAAAGCCAAACAAATCGCAGAATTTTACTACCACCGCGATCGCCACGGCTTAGCCGAAATGGCAAGCCTTTACGATCCTGAAATTTCCGTATTTAGCAACGAACGAATGATCGCCCGCGCCAAAGAACTCGAACAAGAAACCAAATCAATGATGCTCACCCTGCTCGCAGGCGGCAAGGTTGATTGGCAACCAGGGGAAGAGAATCGATCGGGGGAGTAAGGAATATTAAGTTTAGTTTGAATTGGTAATACTCTTTTATTTAGATACTTATATCTTTCAATAAAACAAAAATTATTTACAAAATAAAAGAATTTTGCATAATTGAGATCTTGATCACAGAACAAGCTTTCAAAATGAAATATTATTGCTTTCAATGATTAATTAGTTAATCAGAAATCAACCTAAAAACTTTCATTTTGAGAGGTGTGAGATGGAATTTATTACACATAGTGCGGAATGGTTTATAGGGCTATTCCAAAAAGGGGGCGAGGTTTTTGTGAGTATGGTCACAGGAATTTTGCCATTGTTAATTTCTTTATTAGTCGTAATGAACGCCTTGATCAAATTTATTGGTCAAGATCGCATTGAACGTTTAGCACAACGTAGTGCGGGTAATCCTATTTCTCGTTATTTAATCCTTCCTGTTTTTGGCACATTTGTTTTCTGTAATCCAATGACATTAAGTTTAGGTAAATTCTTACCTGAACGTTATAAACCCAGTTATTACGCAGCGGCCTCTTATAGTTGCCACTCTATGAATGGTTTATTCCCACATATTAATCCTGGAGAGTTATTTGTTTATTTAGGGATTGCCAATGGCTTGACTACCCTTGGTTTACCCTTAGGCCCATTAGCGGTGAGCTATTTATTAGTGGGTATGGTGACGAACTTTTTCCGCGGTTGGATCACGGATTTCACAACAGCGATCTTTGAAAAACGTATGGGCATTAAACTCGATCGCGAAGTACATCTCTAAGGGAGGAAACAGATTATGGCAAAAGCACTTTATATTGAAAAAGGTAATGGTGGTTGGGGCGGCCCTTTAACCGTGCCAGTAGAGCCCGGTAAAAAAATCCTTTATATGACAGCAGGTACGCGTCCAAGTATTGTCGATCATCTTGTGGCTTTAACCGGCTGGGAAGCGGTAGATGGTTTTAAAGAGGGAGAGCCAGAAAACGATCAAATTGGTATTGCCATTATTGATTGTGGTGGAGTGTTACGCTGTGGACTTTATCCAAAACGCCGTATTCCAACTATCAATATTCACGCGACAGGAAAATCTGGCCCACTTGCAGAATTTATTGTGGAAGATATTTATGCTTCCGCCGTGAAAGAAGCCAATATTAAATTGATTGATGCAGATTCTCCAGTGTCTTCAAGTGAGCAAGTGGTTAAACAGCCTCAGGTGGCGAAAGATTACGATACGTCGAAAAAAATTACTGAACAAAGTGATGGGTTGCTCGCCAAAGTTGGAATGGGAATGGGTTCTGTTGTGGCAGTGTTTTTCCAAGCAGGGCGAGATACGATTGATACGGTATTGAAAACTATCCTGCCTTTTATGGCCTTTGTTTCAGCACTGATTGGGATCATTATTGCTTCTGGTTTAGGTGATTGGATTGCACATGGCCTAACCCCTTTAGCCAATAGCCCAATTGGGTTGGTTACCCTTGCTCTAATTTGTTCTTTCCCATTCTTATCTCCTTTCTTAGGGCCCGGTGCGGTCATTGCACAGGTTATCGGTGTATTAGTTGGGGTACAAATTGGGTTAGGCAATATCCCTCCTCATTTAGCACTTCCTGCATTATTCGCCATTAATGCGCAAGCAGCTTGCGACTTTATTCCAGTGGGATTATCTCTGGCTGAAGCGAAACAAGACACGGTGCGTGTGGGGGTACCTTCTGTGTTAGTGAGTCGCTTCTTGACAGGTGCGCCAACAGTATTGATTGCTTGGTTTGTATCCGCGTTCATTTACTAACTTTTACCTTAAATGTCGTAATAAAAAGTGCGGTAAAAAAGTACCGCACTTAAAAAATGAGGAAGAAGAATGACAACAATTTATCAAACAACATTTACCAAAATTGGGCAATTTGCACCAGAGGCATTGACTGAAAATATGCTGATTATCTTTAAGCAAGATGTACCAGCAGATCTTGAGGATTATTGCTTCCTTCATCAGCACGGTGAGCTTTTGGCTGAGGTTTGCCGCGGTGATGTGTTAATGATTAACAATAAATCTTTTGAAATAACTGCTGTGGGTGATGTGGCAAATTTTAATTTGAAAGAATTAGGGCACGTTACCTTTCGTTTCGATGGGGCTATTACAGCAGAATATCCCGGCACGATTCATTTGAAAGGGGATGTGCCAGTTGAAATAAACGTCAATGATGTTTTAACCATTATAAAAAATTAGGAGTTGATATTATGGGAAATAAAGTTGCAGTCATTGTTGGTGGCGGTCAAACCTTAGGCGCATTCCTCTGTGCAGGACTTGCTGAGAATGGTTACTCCGTTGCTGTTGCGGATTTAAATCAAGGGAATGCAGAAAAAACAGCAAATGAGATCAACCAAAAATTGGGCAAAGATTGTGCGAAAGGTTTTTATGTTGATGCAACTAATGAGCAAAGTGTAGTTGAATTGGCCAATGCTATTGATGCTCAATTCGGGCGTGTTGATTTATTAGTTTACAGCGCAGGAATGGCAAAAGCCGCGCCTATTACAGAGTTTAAAGCACAGGATTTTGATACGTCATTAAAAGTGAATTTAGTGGGCTATTTTTTATGTGCCAGAGAGTTCGCTAAATTAATGATTCGTGAAGGGATTGCAGGGCGAATTATTCAAATTAACTCAAAATCAGGGAAAGTGGGAAGTAAGCATAATACAGGCTACAGTGCGGCAAAATTTGGCGGAGTTGGGCTTACCCAGTCTTTAGCCTTAGATTTGGCAGAATATGGCATTACTGTGCATTCTTTGATGTTAGGGAATCTGTTGAAATCTCCAATGTTCCAATCTTTGATTCCGCAATATGCGGAAAAATTAGGTATTCCAGCCGATCAAGTTGAGCAAGTTTATATTGATAAAGTGCCATTAAAACGAGGGTGTGAATATCAAGATGTTTTAAATGTTCTGCTTTTCTATGCAAGTGAAAAAGCAGAATATTGCACGGGGCAGTCTATCAATATTACCGGTGGTCAGGTGATGTTTTAGTCCTTTGAACGTTGCGGTATGGGAAATTTTCATACCGCACGTTTTAATCTTAAGAGGTGTTATGATGGAATTTTATTTGGATACTGCCGACACCGTGCAGGTAAGACAATTCATTCGTTCTCTCCCTTTAAGTGGTGTAACAACAAACCCGAGCTTAGTCGCTAAAGTTCGCCGTCCACTTTCTGATATATTAAATGAATTAAGGGATATGCTTGGGGAAAAAACACGTTTATTTGTGCAGATTCTTGCCAATCACCCTGATAAAATGGTTGAAGAAGCGATAAAATTAAGTGAACAGCACCGAAATTTAGTTATTAAGATACCTGTAACTTTAGCGGGCTTAGAAGCGATTAAACAGCTCACTGCTCAAAATATTCCCACACTAGGAACCTCTGTGTATGGAGCAGGGCAAGGTTTTTTGGCAGCATTGGCAGGAGCAAGTTATATTGCACCTTATGTCAACCGTATTGACAGCCAGGGTGGAAGTGGCGTATTGGTTACACAAGAATTAAATCAATTGATTATCCAGCATTGCCCTAATACGCAAGTTTTAGCGGCAAGTTTTAAAACGCCTCGTCAGGTGTTAGATTGCTTATTAACTGGCTGCTCTGCCATTACCATTTCCCCTGAACTGGCACTGCAATTCTTATCGGATCCTGCGGTTTTTTACGCAATTGAGCAATTTGAACAGGATTGGCAACAGGCTTTTAATCAAACTTTCATTGAATAAGTTTTTATAATCAGTAAAAAACCTTTAAAATAGGAAGGTAATTTATGCAAAGTATTACAAGTTCGCTTATTATTGTTGCGGTTGTCGCGTGGTTATTACAAATTTTGCTTGGCTGGTGGCAAATTTCGCAATTTAATCAAGCGTTTGAAAAACTGTGTAAGCTAGGGAATGTGGGCATCGGTCGAACACAAGGTCGTTTTAAACCCAAAGTTGTCATTGCCATTGCTTTTGATCACAACCAGCGTGTTGTGGATTCAATAATGTTAAAGGGGCTGACGGTATTTTCTCGCCCTAAACCAATAACACATTTAACAGGATTATTGCACAGCGAAATTGAGCCTGAGGCTATTTTTCCAAAAGATAAATCAAGTCAGCAAGCCTTAAGGGAAGCAATTCAACTGCGATAAATCCTAAACAACGGATTTATTATGAAACCTAAAGAAAGACAACTGGCTATTTTAGACTACCTACAAACCTATGGCAAAACACCTGTGGAACAATTAGCGGAGCATTTCTCTACCACGGGAACAACAATTCGTAAAGATCTCACCGCACTTGAAAAAGAGAAGAAAGTCCTTCGTACTTACGGCAGTGTTGTCTTAATGGAACCGGAAAAAGCGGTTGATATTGAGCTGCCAATGACCAACAAAACGCATATCAATTTGCTGCAAAAAAAGAAAATTGCACAAGCCGCAGTTAAATTACTCAAAGATGGTGATTCTCTCATCATTGATTCAGGCAGCACGGTACTACAAATGATCCCTCATCTTGCTCAACTTAACGATTTGACGATTATGACAAATAGCTTGCATATTATGAATAGTCTTGCTGCGCTGGAAAAAGAACACGAGTTATTAATGTGTGGGGGAACATTTCGGGCAAGATCTGCGTCATTGCACGGCATCCTTGCTGAATCGACCTTTGAAAAATTTTCTTTTGATAAACTGTTTATTGGTACCGATGGTTTTGATTTACAACTCGGTTTAACCACTTTCAATGAAGTACACGGGGTAAGTAAAGCGATGACAAATGCTGCTCGCGAAATTATCGTGCTGGCAGACTCTTCTAAATTTGGTCGTCGTAGCCCAAATATCGTCTGCCCATTAGAAAAAATTAATGTTGTAATTACTGATAGTGGTTTAGATCCTCAAACGCAGCAAGCTTTAATTGATAAAGGGATCAATTTAGTGATTGTTGAGTAGAAAGCCAATAAAGGTTTGGTAAATCCTTTATATAATATTTACTTTAAATTGGCGCTATTTAGCTGTGGCATTTACTTCCACCACTTCTCCATCATCAAAAAACAGCTTGATTGGGAAAGTTTCGCCTCGTTGGATTGGTTGGGTGAGATCGAAAACCATAATGTGTAAGCCACCGCGTTTTAGGCTAACACTTTGTTTCGCGGGGATTTCAATGCCGTTGAGTGCGTGCATTTTGCCGTTGTGCATTCCGTGTAATTCTAGGCGCGCGGGCTGTTGGCTTTCGGCGAAAAGCAGATTGACGGCTTCATTGCCGGTGTTTTGCAGCAGCATAAAAATAGCACTTGGCTGCCCTGCTTTTTCTGTGGGGAAGATGGTGGCTTGGCTCGCAACAATTTCCGCTTGGGTTGCTAGTGGGAAAAGTGCGGTGCAAATTAAGCCGATTTTTTTCATCGCGTTCATTGGGTTCTCCTTTTTATTAAAATAGATTGAAATAAAACCGCCACAGTGCAGGGGCTGTAGCTTGTTTAGAATAACTAAACTTTACCACATTCGCTTTGTTCTCACAAAAATAGCCGCCAGCTCAAGCTCAAATGCAAAATAAATTATCAACAGACCCTAGCAAGAATTTACCATTTTGCTTTCATTTGTTGTTTGCCTTTTAAAGCAAGGCGAAAAATGCTATATTGCCCCAGTTTTTGAGAGATTCTCGCCCACATAACAATTTTCATACAACATTCATAGCAAAATGGCAGATTATTACGACATCACCCTTGCCCTTGCTGGTGTATGCCAAGCGGCTGCGCTAGTGAAACAATTCGCTCATCACGGCAGTGCTGATAATGCAGCTTTCAACGCCAGCCTACAAAGCTTATTACAAACTTCACCCGAAAATACCTTAGCAGTTTATGGTGGCAATGCGGCAAACTTAAAATTAGGCTTGCAAACCTTGATGGAACAGCTCAATGGCCGAGATGCAGAGCTAACGCGCTACTGGGTGAGCTTGCTGGCGTTGGAGGGTAAGCTGAGTAAATCGCCAAAAGCAAAGGCGGAATTGGCGCAACGCATCGCCTATTTGCCTTCACAGCTCAATTTTTATGATTTACTTGATGAGCAGATGATAAGCAATCTTGCCAGCATTTATGTGGACGTCATCAGCCCGCTCGGTAGCCGTATTCAGGTGCTTGGCGCGCCAGATTATTTGCAACAACAAGGCATTCAGCACCGTATTCGCGCAAGTCTGTTAGCAGGCATTCGCTCGGCGGTGCTATGGCGTCAAGTGGGCGGCAAAAAATATCAGTTTCTTTTTTCCCGTGGCAAAATCGCCACAACGGCACAACAAATTTACTCAACCCTTTAGGAGTTCTTTCTTATGGAATTAAACGCACTTACTGCGATTTCCCCGATTGATGGTCGTTATCAAGACAAAACAACGGCTTTGCGTACTATTTTTAGCGAATTTGGCTTGCTCAAATTCCGTGTTACAGTCGAAGTTCGTTGGCTACAAAAATTGGCGGCGACTGCAAAAATTCAAGAAGTTCCTTCTTTGTCGCAAAAAGCAAACGATTACCTTGATGAAATTGTAGCGAATTTCAGTTTAGCGGACGCGCAGCGTATCAAAGAAATTGAAAAAACTACCAACCACGATGTGAAAGCGGTGGAATACTTTTTGAAAGAAAAAACCACCGCACTTGAAGAATTAGCCGCAGTGAGTGAGTTTATCCATTTTGCTTGTACTTCTGAAGATATTAACAACCTTTCCCACGCCTTAATGTTGAAAATGGCGCGCGAAGAAGTGATTTTGCCTGAATGGCAGAAATTGATTGCTGAAATTGAGCGCCTCGCTCACGAATACAAAGCGATCCCATTGCTTTCGCGCACCCACGGACAGCCGGCTTCTCCGTCCACCGTTGGGAAAGAAATGGCGAATGTGGTATATCGCTTGAAACGTCAGTTAAAACAACTACAAGAGATTGAAATTCTTGGCAAAATCAACGGTGCTGTAGGAAACTACAATGCCCATTTATCCGCCTATCCTGATGTAGATTGGCATCAATTTAGCGAAGAATTTGTTACTTCGCTCGGCATTAAATGGAACCCTTACACTACGCAAATTGAGCCGCACGATTACATTGCCGAATTGTTTGATAACGTTGCGCGTTTCAACACCATTATTATTGATTTTGACCGTGATCTTTGGGGCTACATCGCATTAAATCACTTCAAACAACGCACCATCGCGGGCGAAATTGGCTCATCCACAATGCCGCACAAAGTGAACCCGATTGACTTTGAAAATTCAGAGGGAAATCTCGGCATTGCGAATGCGGTAATGGGGCATTTAGGGGCGAAATTGCCAATTTCTCGCTGGCAGCGTGATTTAACGGATTCCACCGTGTTGCGTAATCTGGGCGTGGGCTTGGGCTATTGTCTAATCGCCTATGCCGCCACCAGAAAAGGCATTAGCAAACTTGAAGTGAATGAACAGCACTTGCGTGATGAACTCAACCAAAACTGGGAAGTGTTGGCTGAGCCAATTCAAACCGTAATGCGCCGTTATGGCATTGAAAAACCTTACGAAAAATTGAAAGAGCTGACACGCGGAAAACGCGTTGATGAGCAAGCAATGCGTGAGTTTATTGAGAAGTTAGACATTCCAGCGCACGAAAAACAGCGCTTACAACAACTCACCCCAGCCACTTATATTGGCGCAGCGGTGGTGTTAGTGGAAAAACTTTAATGGGCTAAAAACAAGTGCGGTGGAAAATCTCTAAATTTTTCACCGCACTTTTGTTTTTGCCCTTATGGCATTTCCTTTCGCAATTCTTTTGCAAGATAAATTTTGCCTATGATACACTTCATTTTTTCATTCTTTTATCTATTGTATTTATGCTATTAGCTCAATCTTCCGCCACTGCGCCTTTCGCAAAATCTGTTCTGGCTTGGTACGATCAATTTGGACGCAAACATTTGCCTTGGCAGCAAAATAAAACCCTTTATGGCGTTTGGCTGTCGGAGGTAATGTTGCAACAAACTCAAGTTGCCACGGTGATTCCTTATTTTGAACGCTTTATGCAACGCTTTCCTACCATCATTGATCTTGCCGATGCACCCCTTGATGAAGTGCTGCATTTGTGGACGGGCTTGGGTTATTACGCGCGGGCAAGAAATTTGCACCAATCGGCACAAATTATTCGCGATCAGTATCAGGGCAATTTCCCCACTGAATTTGAGCAAGTGCAGGCGTTAAAAGGCATTGGGCGAAGCACGGCGGGGGCAATCCTATCCTCTTGCTTAAATGCCCCTTATCCTATTTTAGATGGCAATGTGAAACGCGTGTTATCCCGTTATTTTACGGTTGAAGGCTGGGCGGGCGAGAAAAAAGTGGAAAATCAGCTTTGGCAGTTAAGTGCAGAAGTAACGCCAACACAACGTGTAGCAGATTTTAATCAAGCGATGATGGATATTGGGGCGATGGTGTGTACACGCACAAAGCCGAAATGTGCGCTTTGTCCGTTATCTGCAAAGTGCGGTGCAAATTTGCAACAAAATTGGCAGAATTACCCCGCGAAGAAGCCAAAGAAAACCTTACCCGAACGACAAAGTTATTTCTTGATTTGGCAGCGACAAGGTAAAGTGGCCTTAGAACAGCGTGAAAATGCGGGCTTGTGGGGCGGTTTGTATTGTTTTCCACAATTTGACAGCAAGCTGGATTTACTGGCTTATTTGGCTCGTCAAAACGTGGATTTTTATCAGGAATGGCCAGCTTTTCGCCATACCTTTAGCCATTTTCACTTAATGATTCACCCGATTTATGTGAAACAGGAATATCACGGCGAGGACGCTAATCGCTCAGATTGGAAAAAGGTGAATGAAAATCACGGCAAGTATGAATCTTCTATACAAAGTGCGGTCAAATATTGGTATGATCCGCAAAATCCTGATCAAATTGGGCTGGCAACGCCAGTCAAAAATCTTTTATTACAGTTAGCAAAAGGAAAAGAATAATGGCAAGAACGGTATTTTGTGCCTATTTAAAACAAGAGGCGGACGGGCTAGATTTTCAACTTTATCCAGGCGAATTAGGCAAACGTATTTTTGATAATATCAGCAAACAGGCTTGGGGCGAGTGGATGAAAAAACAAACAATGCTCGTTAATGAGAAAAAATTAAATATGATGAATGCCGAACATCGCCAATTATTAGAGCAAGAAATGGTGAATTTCTTATTTGAAGGTAAAGATGTTCATATTGAAGGCTATGTTCCGCCAGCGGAAAAAGAATGATGAAGAAATATGTTGTTGCTTTGATTATTCCTTTTTTGTTTGCTTGTAGTGGCTCAAGCCATAAAGGAATAAATTATGATGAAGCCTTTGCGAAAGATACGCAGGGGTTAGATATTTTGACGGGGCAATTTTCCCATAATATCGATCAAATTTGGGGCGTGAATGAGCTGTTGGTGGCAAGCCGTAAAGACTATGTGAAATACACCGATAGTTATTACACTCGTAGCCACGTGAGCTTTGATGAAGGGGTTATCACGGTTGAAACACAGCAAGATTTGAACCGCCTGCACAATGCTATCGTGCATACGTTATTAATGGGCTCAGATGCGAAAGGCATTGATTTATTTGCCTCTGGCGATGTGCCGATAAGTTCTCGCCCTTTCTTAGTGGGGCAAGTGGTGGATAATGCGGGGCAGCAAATTACCAACGAGTTTATCGCGGGCAATTTTGCCGATTATCTGGTGCAAAATAAATTGCAAACACGCCGCTTGAGTAACGGCAGAATGGTGCAGTTTGTGGTGATCCCAATGATTGCTAACCACGTTGCCGTGCGTGCGCAAAAATACCTACCAATGGTGCGCCGCGCCGCTAGACGCTACAACCTTGATGAAAGTTTGATTTTAGGCATTATGCAAACGGAATCCAGCTTCAACCCTTATGCGATTAGCTATGCTAATGCCATTGGCTTAATGCAAGTGGTACCGCATACGGCAGGGCGAGATGTGTTCCAAATGAAAGGACGTGGTGGTCAGCCGTCAAAAAGCTATTTGTTTGATCCTGAAAAAAATATTGATGCAGGCGCATCGTATTTATGGCTATTACAAAATAAATATTTAGATGGTATTACTAACCCAACGTCTAAGCGTTTTGCGATGATTTCTGCGTATAACAGTGGGGCTGGTGCGGTGTTGCGTGTGTTCCACGAAGATAAAGATATGGCGATTGAACAAATCAACCGCTTATATCCTGAGCAAGTGTACCGAATTTTGACCACGGCACACCCATCTTCACAAGCGAGAAATTATTTAATTAAGGTGGATAAGGCACAAAAAAGTTATCGGGTTAGACGATAAAAATTAAAAGTGGTTTTGATTTTTTATGCGATTTTTGCCGTATTTCTATGCGTTTCGCTTGTTAAATATTCAAACAAACAAAAAAACGTAAAAAAGTTAAAATTAATGATTGACTTAACGCGGTAAAAATCGTTTAATACGCACCACTGATGAGTTGCCTCGATAGCTCAGTCGGTAGAGCAGGGGATTGAAAATCCCCGTGTCGGTGGTTCGATTCCGCCTCGAGGCACCACTACTCCTCCTTAGTTCAGTCGGTAGAACGGTGGACTGTTAATCCATATGTCGCTGGTTCAAGTCCAGCAGGAGGAGCCAAATTCCTAAGAGCCGCTAATGAAAATTAGCGGCTTTTTTCATATCTCATTATTATCTCTTTTCTTACTAAAAAATTAACAGAATTTGCACCTTACTTTATTTTTTCACTCTGTGCTTTTCATCATTACATATTTGTGCCAAACTGGAGTTTAAAAGAACGTGTAGCTTAGCAGGATAGAGCAGTCCCCTCCTAAGGGACAGGTCGGCGGTTCGACCCCGCCCACGTTCGCCATACAATAACAATCCGCACGTAAAACGTGCGGTTTTTAGGCTACCCTATAAGGGCCTAGGACTTCACATGCCCCTCAAAGGGCATGTGAAAAACTGACAACCGCACAATAACTCTATGGATTACCCCTTAAAGGGGTCTACATATTCTTTCTTCGATAAACTATCTGAAATCATATCTTCCTTCTCTTGATTCCTAATATATTCTTCTACTACCTTCGTATTTAGACCCACTGTACTTACATAATACCCTTTCGCCCAAAAATTCCGACTTCCATACTTATATTTTAAATTCGCATGTC
>NZ_CBCSDH010000015.1:0-51589 GCF_965138825.1 Avibacterium endocarditidis | reverse complement strand
AGCCTGCGCGGTGGAGTGCTTTAGCTAATGGAAGTTCAAGCCCACCGGTGCTTTCAAGGACAATTAAGTCCACACTGAAACTACGTAAATACTCAATGGTATGCGCAATCCCTTTCAGATTGTTGGTTCGGTCTTTGTTCGTTTTTGTACAGTTTTATGGCGGCTAAAAGCAACAATACTGATACGTTACACTCTATAATTAGAAGAAAAATTATACTAATGAAGTTAAGAATTTCGCTAATCAAGAAAAATGAGTAACTTAGAAAATGTAACAGAATTGATAAGAAATCTAGGACAACCTTAATAAAACCCAATAAAAAAACTGTATCCGAAATTAAATCGCATACAGTTTTTACTCTATAATTTAGATTCTAACTAATAAAAATAAGATTGCTGTTCAATCTTATTATTTCGCTGGATATTCCCACCAAATATCAAACAGTTGGCTAATTTCAATTTGTTGTAATCCATTGCTTTCTAACCAGTTTTTCACTAGCTCACGGTGGCTTTCATCACATTTTCCGATTTCTTCTAAGCAGACTAAACCTTCCCAATGTAAATAACCGCTACCTTCATAAGCTAAGCCATTTGGACGAATGACTTCGTTGATAAAACGATCTACAACTTCATCAATTTTATCAATCGGGGTATTTTCTGCGAATTGCCAGTTTACTAAAAAGCCTAATTCTTGGAATTCTGCAAGGTGCATTTTTTTGCGTTGTCTTCTGTTACGTTGAATAGCCATCGTTTTCTCCTCGTATTTCTAGGCTGATATTATTCAGTTTTAATAAAATATAAATCCCATACACCGTGTCCTAAGCGATGACCGCGTTGTTCAAACTTGGTCAATGGGCGGCTTTCAGGGCGTGGAATATAGTCTTTTGTGGCGGAAGTATTGCGTAACTGTGGATTATTTTGCAATACGTCTAACATTTGTTCCGCATAATTTTCCCAGTCTGTTGCCATATGAATAAAGCCTTGGTTGGCGAGCTTTTGGCAGACAGTTTGCACAAAATGCGGCTGTACAATGCGGCGTTTATGATGCTTCGCTTTATGCCAAGGGTCGGGGAAAAAAAGCTGTAAGCCAGCAAGGCTGCCATCGGCAATGCAATCGCGTAAAATTTCTGTGGCATCGTGGCAAATAACGCGTAGATTTTTTACCTTCTTTTCCACAGCATAAGCAATGCACGCGCCCACACCGGGGGTATGCACTTCAATTCCTAGATAATTTTTATCTGGATTTTGCTCTGCCATTTCCACTAGGGATTTTCCCATTCCAAAACCAATTTCTAAAATAACAGGCTTGTCGTTGCCATAAATCTTTTTAAAATCAAAAGGTTCAGTTTGATGTGATAAGCCATAAATCGGCCAATATTCATTCATCATATTACGTTGAAAATCGCTTAATCGCCCTGTACGCAACACGAAACTACGCACTTTACGTTTGTAGCGTCCGTCAGCGGTAAATTCAGCGGTTTCAACGGTTTTGCGTTTTTGATCCGCAAAGCTAGTTTGTTGTTCTGTCATTGAAAATCTACTACTCAATATCGTTTATAAAATGAGCTATGCCATTTTTTAAAGGGCTATTCTATGTTTTAGGGCAAGATCGCGCAAGAAAAAAGTGCGGTAAAAAAATGGGAAAATTTCGATCAAAAATAATAAGAAATGAGGGCTTAAAAATGCCCTCTTTACATTTATTCGCTTACGACAATTCGAGCGTTAATTGGTTGTACAGGGCGATTGTTATTCCCTAATGTATGTGATAATGATCGAATCTGCTCACTGCTTGCACTGATAGGTTGCTGTAAAACCACCCAATTTACCCCTTCGCTACAAGGCGGCGTGGTGAGCGAGCCATTAAGACGGTAATGTCCTTTACTTCGCGGCAGCAATTTTGTGATGTCTAATGGCTGTGCCTGTGCCATTTTTTCATTAACATTCAAAGGGTTATGCAGTAATTCTTCTAGCTGGATAAAAACAATCAAAAGAAGTAAGTGCGGTGCTTTTTTCACAAATTTTAGACAAAAAATTGGGCAGCTTTTGCCACCCAACAACTTTCTTTAGTATTTAATTTGTTGCTTCACAAATTCCACCAACTGATCTTTATTGATCATCTGTTTTTCCCCTGTACGACGATTTTTATATTCAATTTCGCCATTTTGCAGATTTTTTTCGCCGATTACAATCATATGTGGCACACCAATAAGTTCCATATCAGCAAACATTACTCCTGGACGCTCTTTACGATCATCAAAAATCACTTCAATCCCTTCAGCACTTAAAGTGCGGTATAAATTTTCGGCAAATTCTTGCACGCTTTCTGATTTGTGCATATTCATTGGCACGATTGCTACGGTAAATGGTGCAATCGCGTCCGTTGGCCAGATAATCCCACGTTCATCGTGGCTTTGTTCGATCGCTGCGGCAACCACACGGCTAACACCAATACCGTAACAGCCCATAATCATTGTTTGTGGGCGGCCATCTTCGCCTTGTACGGTAGCTTTCATTGCTTCTGAATATTTTGTGCCAAGTTGGAAAATATGTCCCACTTCAATACCGCGCTTGATTAACAATGAACCTTTGCCATCAGGGCTTAGATCACCTTCTACCACATTGCGTAAATCTGCCACTTCTGGCATTGGCACATCACGTTCCCAGTTGATATTGAAATAATGTTTACCATCAATGTTTGCGCCTGCCGAAAAATCACTCATTAATGCCACACTTCGATCAATAATAGCTGGGATCGGCAAATTAACAGGGCCAAGAGAGCCAACGCTTGCGCCGATTTTGGCTTTAATTTCCGCTTCATCGGCAAATTCAAGCGGTTCAGCCACTTGCGCTAATTTTTGCGCTTTGATTTCATTCAAATTGTGATCGCCACGAATGATTAACGCAATTAATGGTTGTTCTTCATTTGCACCTTTTACAATCAAGGTTTTCACGGTTTTTTCTACTGGCACATTGAATTGTTCCACCAATTCGTTAATGGTTTTGGCATTTGGCGTATCCACTAATTCCATTGACTGAGTTGGCGTGCCACGTTCGCCTTGTGCCACTGCTTCGGCAAGTTCAATATTCGCCGCAAAATCAGATTCTGTGGAGAACACAATATCATCTTCACCACTTTGTGCTAATACTTGGAATTCGTGTGATGCGCTGCCGCCGATAGAACCGGTATCCGCCTGCACCGCGCGGAAATCTAAACCTAGACGGGTGAAAATATTGCTGTAAGTTTGGTACATTATGTCATAGGTTTCTTGCAAACTTTCTTTTGTGGTGTGGAAAGAATAGGCATCTTTCATTAAAAATTCACGACCACGCATTACCCCAAAACGTGGACGCACTTCGTCACGGAATTTGGTTTGAATTTGGTATAAATTCAGTGGAAGTTGCTTATAAGAACTCACTTCACGGCGAACTAAATCGGTAATCACTTCTTCGTGTGTTGGACCAAGCACAAAATCACGTTGTCCGCGATCTTGGAAGCGTAATAATTCTGGGCCATATTGCTCCCAGCGTTGCGATTCTTGCCATAATTCAGCTGGTTGAACAACAGGCATTTCAACTTCGATCGCACCGCTTTTATTCATTTCTTCACGGACAATATTTTCCACTTTTTTCAGTACACGCAAGCCTGTAGGCAACCAGTTGTAAAGCCCTGACGCTAAAGGGCGAACCATTCCAGCACGCAACATTAATTGATGGCTCACCACCTGTGCATCATTCGGGGTTTCTTTTAAAGTAGCAAATAAATATCGACTCGCTCGCATTGTTGTTTCCTATATTAATTATTTAAGACAAAAATTGGCGTTAGTTTATCATTGAGTTAAGTTCACTCAAAGAAGAAAGGGCCATTTGTGCCAATATTTTGTAGAAAGCCTTGGAAAGCATAAATAAAGAAAGGGGCAGTGAATGCTGTGTCTTAGTAAAATTCGTTTTCGCCTGAGCCGACTAAATCGGC
Organism: Avibacterium endocarditidis; assembly: GCF_965138825.1. Lineage (NCBI taxonomy): Bacteria > Pseudomonadati > Pseudomonadota > Gammaproteobacteria > Pasteurellales > Pasteurellaceae > Avibacterium > Avibacterium endocarditidis. Next base: position 47,622 of record NZ_CBCSDH010000015.1, on the reverse strand, counting down.
AAATTCTTCACTTTGAAAACCGTGTGAAAGCATATAGCGCCAGATTTTTTGTTTCATTTTGAAATCTTGCTCTTGCACATAATGGGGGAATTTTTTGCGTAACACAGAATGAGCAATCTCAAACCAATCAATGTCCATTTCTGCTAACACGTCTTCTACGATCTCTGAAGAAATACCTTTGAGTTGAAAAAGCTCTTGTTTAATTCGATTAAGTCCATAGCCTTTTTGTGATCGGTAATGTAAATAATTTTCTGTAAAACGGCGATCACTTTGCCAATTTTTTTCCTGACAAATCGCTAAAGCCTGTTCAATTTCTGCTTCTGTGAAGGCTTTTTCTTGCATTTTGCAACGCAATTCATATTCACTATATTCGCGGCGGGAGAGCAAGTTCACCACATAATTTAATGCCAATGATGCCATTTTTTCTCATTGATTCCTAAATTGCTGTTAGAAAAAGTGCGGTCAAAAATTACCGCACTTTTTTGAAGATGATTTAATCAAAGGGATTAAAATTCAGAATCCATTTCTGCAATGTCTTCATTTTGATCCGCTTCAATATCCGCAATGAGAGATTTGTCTGGGTTTGCTAAAAGTTCTTCGCGTAATTTATTTTCTAATTCTTCGGCTTGTTCAGGGTGTTCTGCCAACCATTTCATTGCATTGGCTTTTCCTTGACCAATTTTTTCTCCGTTATAAGAGAACCACGCGCCTGATTTATCAACTAATTTATGTTTTACGCCTAATTCAATTAACTCACCATTGCGTGAAATGCCTTCACCGTAAAGGATTTGGAAATCAACTTGACGGAATGGCGGGGCAACTTTGTTTTTCACCACTTTCACACGAGTTTCGTTACCAATGATTTCATCGCCATTTTTCACCGCACCAGTACGACGAATATCTAAGCGCACAGAAGAATAGAATTTCAATGCATTACCGCCAGTGGTGGTTTCTGGGTTACCAAACATTACGCCAATTTTCATACGAATTTGGTTGATGAAAATCACAAGGCAGTTGGAGTTTTTGATTTGTCCGGTGAGTTTACGCAGGGCTTGCGACATTAAACGCGCTTGTAAACCAACGTGCGCATCACCCATATCCCCTTCAATTTCTGCTTTTGGCGTAAGGGCGGCTACGGAGTCCACAATCACCACGTCAATCGCACCAGAACGTACCAACGCATCACAAATTTCTAATGCTTCTTCACCGTTGTCAGGCTGAGAAACGAGCAATTTTTTGACATCAACGCCAAGTTTTGCCGCATAAATTGGATCTAAAGCGTGTTCTGCATCAATAAAGGCACAGGTTTTGCCTAATTTTTGTGCTTGCGCGATAACAGAAAGGGTTAATGTGGTTTTCCCTGAAGATTCTGGCCCGTAAATTTCTACGATACGCCCCATTGGCAAGCCACCGATACCTAAGGCAATATCTAACCCCAGAGAACCTGTGGAAATAGATTCAATATCCAAATCTTGGGTTTCCCCCAATTTCATAATTGAACCTTTACCAAATTGTTTTTCAATTTGACCTAACGCCGCAGCAAGGGCTTTTTGTTTTTCTTCTTGAGTAGTAATTTGTGGTTTCTCACTTTTTTTTGCTTTATCTTCTTTAGCCATTTTGCTTGTCCTTATAAATTCATCATCAAAACTGCTGCATAATATAGCTGTATTGATATACAGTATCAAGTAAAATTTTGATCTTTTTTCTATTTTGTGAACTGTGTTCCAGATAATACGTTTATACTTCAAATTAATGAGGCTAATAGGGGCGATCTGCTATTTCAACATACAAAGCTGATTAATGAGCTGACAGCAAAATAATTCCTACAGTATCAAATAAGAAAAATTTCGTTATAATTTGTCTAAATTTAAAATAACAGATTGAGCAAACCTGATGACTAATTTTGAACAACACACCCCAATGATGCAGCAGTACCTTCGATTGAAAGCAGAAAATCCTGAGATTTTGCTGTTTTATCGAATGGGGGATTTTTATGAATTATTTTATGATGATGCAAAAAAAGCGGCGGCATTGTTGGATATTTCCTTGACCAAACGTGGGCAGTCGGCAGGGCAGCCTATTCCTATGGCGGGTGTGCCCTATCACGCGGTGGAGGGCTATTTAGCGAAATTAGTTCAGCTTGGCGAAAGTGTGGCGATTTGCGAGCAAGTGGGCGATCCTGCCACGGCAAAAGGGCCGGTGGAACGCCAAATTGTGCGGATTGTTACCCCCGGAACAATCAGTGATGAAGCCTTGTTGCCCGAACGTCAGGATAATTTGATTGCCGCGGTTTATCAGGAAAAAGACAAATTTGGCTTGGCAACTTTGGATATGGCATCGGGGCGTTTTCAGTTGAGTGAGCCTGCTAGCAAAGAAAGTTTGCAGGCGGAATTACAGCGCATTCAACCTGTGGAATTGCTTTATTGTGAAGATTTTGAAGATCGTTATTTAATTGAAAATGCAAAGGGCTTACGCCGCCGTCCCATTTGGGAATTTGAATTAAAAACTGCCATTGAGCAGCTTAATCGTCAATTTGGTACGCAAGATTTGCGCGCCTTTGGGGTGGAAAAATCCCCCCTTGGGCTTTGCGCTGCGGGATGTTTGTTACAATATGCCAAGGAAACTCAGCGCACCGCGTTGCCCCATATTCAAAGCATCAGTTTGGTACAAAATAATGAGAATATTCAATTAGATGCCGCCACAAGACGGAATTTAGAACTCACCCAAAATTTAGCAGGTGGCACAGAGCATACCCTTGCTTCCGTGCTAGACAAATGTGTTACCCCAATGGGGAGTCGTTTGCTGAAACGTTGGATTCACCAACCGATTCGCGATCGTGAAAAATTAACCTTACGCCAACAAACCATCAGTCAAATTTTGCAACAGGATTTAGTGGCAGAATTTCAACCGCACTTGCAACAAGTGGGGGATATGGAACGGATTTTAGCGCGCGTGGCATTGCGTTCAGCGCGTCCACGGGATCTCACCCGTTTACGCACCGCGCTCGCGCAAATTCCTGCAATTCAAGATTATCTTAATCAACAACATTGTCCGCAATTTGCTGCATTTTCTCAACAAATTTCCGATTTTTCAGCGCAATTAGATCTATTAGAACGCGCGATTATTGAAAATCCCCCTTTGTTGATTCGTGATGGTGGCGTGATTGCAGAAGGCTTTAACGCAGAACTTGATGAATGGCGCTCTCTTTCGGACGGCGCAACCCGCTATTTAGAAGAGCTAGAGCAACGGGAGCGACAAAGCAGCGGCATTGACACCCTAAAAATTGGTTTTAATGCGGTACACGGCTATTATATTCAAATTCCACAAGGGCAAGTACATAAAGCGCCTATTCACTATGTTCGTCGCCAAACACTCAAAAATGCGGAACGTTATATCATTCCGGAATTGAAAACCTATGAAGACAAGGTGCTGAAAGCCAAAGGTGCCGCACTAGCGCTAGAAAAACAACTTTATGAAGAAATTTTCGATGAATTATTACCACACTTAGGCGCATTACAGCTAGCAAGCCTTGCTTTGGCAGAATTAGATGTGCTAACCAACTTAGCTGAACGGGCAGAAACCCTGAACTATGTTGCACCAACCTTTAGCGATGAAATTGGCGTAGATATTCAAAATGGCCGCCACCCTGTGGTGGAACAGGTGTCCAAAAATCCGTTTATTGCCAACCCAGTAAAACTGAGTGCTGATCGTCATTTATTGATCATAACTGGCCCGAATATGGGGGGAAAAAGCACCTATATGCGTCAAACTGCATTGATCACGCTAATGGCTTATATGGGATCTTTTGTACCAGCAGAAAGTGCTATGATCGGCCCAATCGATCGCATTTTCACACGTATTGGCGCATCAGATGATCTGGCTTCAGGGCGCTCAACCTTTATGGTGGAAATGACAGAAATGGCAAATATTTTGCATCAAGCCAGCGCAAACAGCTTAGTGCTTATTGATGAAATTGGGCGCGGCACGTCCACCTATGACGGGCTTTCCCTTGCTTGGGCTTGTGCGGAATGGCTTGCACAAAAAGTACGATCGCTTACCTTATTTGCCACGCATTATTTTGAGCTGACTGTTTTGCCTGAGCAGTTAAAAGGCATTGCCAACGTGCATTTAGATGCGGTGGAGCATAACGACACCATCGCCTTTATGCACGCGGTGCAAGAAGGCGCGGCAAGTAAAAGTTACGGTTTGGCGGTGGCGGCATTGGCAGGCGTTCCGCAATCGGTGATTAAACTCGCCAAACAAAAACTGGCGCAGTTAGAAAAATTCTCCCAACAAAACAATCAGTTAAATGCAGAAGCAATGCAACAACAGAGGCAAGGCGAACTGTTGTTAATGGAAGAAAACGAGCATAAAGATGCGCTATGGCAGATGATTGAAAATCTTGATCCTGATGAAATGAGTCCGAAGCAGGCGCTTTCTTATTTATATCAATTAAAGAAAATGCAACGCGGATAGAAAAACCGCTCTTTTATAAAGAGCGGTGGAAAAATTAATGATTTTTATGGCTGGTGCTATACAAGATTTTATCCGTATAAGCCATTGCGATAGCGGAAATCAAAAAGCCTAAATGAAGCAATAATTGCCACATCATCGTTTTTTCTGGCATATTTGCTGCATTGACGAAAGTTTGTAGCATATGGATAGACGAAATACTGATGATCGACATAGAAAGTTTCACTTTCAACACGGAAGCATTAACGTGGCTTAACCATTCAGGTTCATCTGGGTGGCCCTCGGTATGCAGCTTGGAAACGAAAATCTCGTAACCGCCCACAATCACCATAACCAACAAATTGGCGATCATCACCACATCAATCAGATTTAACACGGAAAGCATAATGGCGTTGGAATCCAACTCTTGCAGGTTGGTGATGAGTTCCCATAGGGATTTCATAAATTTGTAGGCGTAAATGCCTTGCACCACGATCAGACCAAGATAAATCGGCAGTTGCAGCCAACGGCTGGCGAAAATAATCTGGCTAAATAATGTGGGGGTTTTGTATTTAGTTGAAGACGAATGTTGCATAAATGTCCTATTTTCTATTGCTAATGTTGTTCTCTTTTCATTAATGGGCGCTGAAGTTACCTGTTTTTAGGCAAAATATCAATGCTTTTCCTGTTCAATTTGTTCTGCTGAAATGGCGCTTAATTTGGCTAAATCAAGGTCATTATGCAGCAATTCCACCTGTGGCATCACTTTGTTGGCTTTGGCAGAAAAATCTTTAAATCGTTCAATTTTTCCTGCTAAGCCTTGTTGCCCAGCAAAGGCGGTAACCGCGTGATTATAATGCCCGCTCACGGTTGCCAAACTGTTACCCAATTTAGCCAAACGCTCCGCCACCAAGCACATTTGGTTATAAATATCCCCAGCCTTGCCACTAATTTCACGCGCTTCTGCATTACCGCGCTCAATGCGCCATAGGTTCGCCACGGTGCGTAAAATCGGCATTAAGGTGGTGTGCGACACTAAAATGACATTCTTTTCATAGGCATAATTAAACAAGTTGCTGTCTTGCTTCATCGCTTCAATATAAGCAGGCTCAACGGCAATGAACATCAGCACAAAATTCGGGCTATGCACGCCAATTAAATTGCTGTAATCCTTGCGCGAAAGCTCATCAATATGGTTTTTAATCGCCTTATGATGCTCACGCAGAAATTGTTGCTGAGCTTGCTCATTGTCGGCACTCACCGCATTTTCATAGGCAACTAAGGACATTTTGCTGTCAATAATCAAATGTTTGTTGTCAGGTAAATACACCACAAAATCTGGATAATTGGATTTGCCCTCTGCATTACGGAAATGATCTTGCGCTTTATAATGATCGTTTTCCACCAAGCCTGCTAACTGCAAGGCGCGCTCAAGCTGAATTTCGCCCCAGTTGCCGAGGGTTTTCTTTTCCCCTTTTAAGGCAGAAGTGAGATTATTCGCTTCTTGCGACATATTCAACCCAATCTCAAGAACTTTTTTGATCTCCGCTTCTAAATTGGCATTCCCTTTTAAGGATTCCGAATGAATATCATTCACCCGCTTTTGGAAGCCCTCAATTTGCTCACGGAACGGCTTCAATAACGCATCGAGGCTGGCTTGATTGGTTTGCTCGAAACGCTGGCTTTTTTCCTCTAAAATGCGATTGGCTAAATTTTGAAATTCCACGCTAAGTTGTTGTTTGGTTTTAATAAAATCTTCTTGCTGCTGAGAAAAATGTTTCTCTTTTTCGCTCAAGCTGGTTTTTAGCTCCGTGAGTTGCTGTAAAAGTGCGGTGGATTTTTCGCTTAAATTTGCACATTCTTGTTGTTTTTGGCTGAGTTCTTCGCGGTTGCGGTTGAGCTGGGTTTGCAAGCTATGCACTTGGGCGGTGGCAATACCAAAACGCTCTTTCATTGTGGAAACTTGCGAGGTGGCATCATTATGGCGCGCCCGCTCTTCGTCCAATTCTTGTTGCAAATAGGTGATTTTTTCATCACGCTCCCCAAGCCGTACTTGCAACCCCTCCGCGTTGGTTTCCGCTTTCACTTTATCTTGTTCAAGCTGATTTTTAAGCTGTGAGAGGGTTTCATATTTTTCGAGTAGCTGATTGAAATCATTGATGTTTTTATTTAAATCCTGTGCTAATTCTTGTTTATCACGCTGATGTTTTGCACTAACAAAAAACAGCACAAGGCAAACAATCAACAAAAAAATCACCATATAAAGCCATTGAGATTGGGTTAATTCGATCATTCTTTTTCCTAAAATGCGAGTGATGAAATAATGCTGAAAATGCACACCGCACTTTTGGCTAAATAAAAGTGCGGTGGATTTTTCAGATGAAATTTCTAGCAAACTATAATAAAGTATAGCCTTATTTTAGCATTTTTTTAACGCGGTAATTATGTCAAATCCACAACTTTATCTCGCCTCGCAAAGCCCACGCCGTTTGCAACTTTTACAGCAGTTGGGGCTATGCGTTGCCACCTTTAATGCTGATATTGATGAAACGCCGAAAATCAATGAATTGCCAGCGGATTATGTCGCCCGAATGGCGGGTGAGAAAAACCACGCCGCACGTCAGGCACTGCAAAATCAGCCGAATTTTCTACCGCACTTGCCGATTCTTTCCGCAGATACCATTGTGGTGTGCGATCAACAAATTCTCGGCAAACCACAAACCACCTTGCACGCTCAGCAAATGCTGGAGCAACTATCCGCTCGCACGCACCAAGTGCTAACCGCGGTGTGTGTCAGCTTGCTTGATCAAAAACATAGCCTTGTGCAAACCAGCCAAGTAACCTTTAACCCTTTGAAAGAACAAGAAATTTCCGCTTATATCCGCACAGGCGAGCCAATGGATAAAGCGGGCGCTTATGGCATTCAAGGTATGGGCGGCATCTTTATTTCTCATATTGAAGGTAGTTTCAGCGGTGTGATGGGCTTGCCTGTGTTTGAAACGGCAGAATTGCTGCGTCAAGTTGGGGTTGATTTATTAGGTTCAAGTGAGCAATGCAATGAGTAAAAGCCTATTCCAAGCCACCAAGCACGAAGAACATTGCCCACAATGTGGCGCGTTGCTGCAAATTAAAAAGGGCAAAAAAGGCTTATTTTTAGGCTGCAGCGCCTATCCGCAATGCGATTTTATCAAGCCATTACAGCCCGCTCACGAAAGCAAAATATTGAAAGACTTAGATCAACATTGTCCAAAGTGCGGTCATTTTTTGCAATTAAAACAAGGGCAATTTGGTATGTTCATCGGGTGCAGCGATTATCCGCACTGTGATTATATCGTTCACGAAGAACTCGAACCCGAGCAACAACATTTGCCTTGCCCTGCTTGTGGAAAGGGCAAGCTGGTGCCCCGACGCGGGCGACAAGGCAAGGTGTTTTACGGCTGCGATCAATTTCCAAAATGCAAATTCACCCTTGCCAGCCAGCCCTATGCCGTGCCTTGTCCGCAATGCGCGTACCCCATTAGCACGCTGAAAAAAGAAGAAAAAACCGACCGCACTTTGCGTCGCACTTGGTTGTGCGCCAACAAGGCGTGCCGTCATCAATTTGAAACAGAAGATGAATAACGAACAGAATGTGGCTCAACTGGTTGAGCGATTAAAGCAAAACGACGTGATTGCCTATCCCACCGAGGCGGTGTTTGGCTTAGGCTGTAATCCGCTTAGCGAAAGTGCGGTGCAAAAATTATTAATTTTGAAGCAGCGCCCTGTGGAAAAAGGCTTGATTTTAATTGCGCCAAGTTTGGATTTTCTGCTGCCTTTTATCGATGAACGCCAGCTTTCCGAACAGCACTGGCAGCGCTTAAACGCCCATTATGATCGCCCGACCACTTGGGTTGTGCCAGCAAAAGCCGATACGCCGAAATTTCTCACAGGGCAATTTTCCACCATTGCCGTGCGCATCAGCGATCACCCTGCGGTAAAACTGCTTTGCGAACAGGCAGGCTTTGCGCTCACCTCCACCAGCGCCAATTTAACCGGCTTGCCACCTTGTCGCACGGCAGCGGAAGTGAAAGCGCAATTTGGCGATCACTTTCCTGTGTTAGAAATGGCTATCGGCACGGCGCAAAACCCTTCAGAAATACGCGATCTATTTACCCAACAACTTTTTCGTCAAGGTTAATAAGGATTTTTATGAATAAAGCTATCAATAACAAAGGCAAAGATCTGTATGCCGTGTGGGGCAACCCCATTGCACAAAGTAAATCCCCACAAATTCATCGCATTTTTGCTGAGCAAACGCAGCAAGATTTAGACTATGTAGCAATGCTTGGTGATGAGCAACAGTTTGAACAGCAACTGCTTGCCTTTTTTGCTGAAGGGGCGAAAGGCTGCAACATCACTGCACCATTTAAAGAGCGTGCGTTTAAGCTAGCCGCTCAACACAGCGAACGTTGCTTGCTGGCGGGTGCTTGTAATACGTTAAAAAAACTCGCCGATGGCACACTTTATGCGGATAATACAGACGGAGCAGGGCTGGTGAGCGATTTACAGCGTTTAGGCTGGCTCAAACCACAACAATCCGTGCTGATTTTAGGCGCAGGTGGCGCAACCAAAGGCGTGTTGTTTCCCTTATTACAAGCAGAGCAAACTATTCTTGTGGCCAACCGCACCTTAGCCAAAGCTACAGAATTGGCGGAAAAATTTAGCGCCTACGGCAATATTCAAGGCTGTACCCTTGCGGACATTCCCGTGCAAAAATTTGATCTTATCATCAATGCTACTTCGCTCGGCTTACAAGGCAAAACCGTGGCGATTGATCCCGACATTTTAAAACAAGCCAGTGCGGTGTACGATATGCAATACAGCAAAGGCGCAGACACGCCATTTATCGCCCTCGCCAAACAACAAGGCGCACAACATTACAGCGATGGCTTCGGTATGCTAGTCGGCCAAGCCGCCCACGCCTTTTATTTATGGCGCGGTGTAATGCCTGATGTAGCACCTTTGTTTGATGAACTTTAATCCGATTTCATTCCAATAAAAAACCTAGCTTGATGGCTAGGTTTGTTTTTTATAGGCTAAGTGTAAAGAAAGTACAGCCATTTTTACAAAATTTTTTGCATTTTTTTAAGCTAGTTTTTTATGTGGGGAGAAGATAGGCTTTTTAGCACGATTACTTATGAATAGCCTTGTTTTAGAATATTAATCTAAAAATAAAATTTTTAACAAAATTTAAAACTAGCTATGTTACAAAAATATAGAAAAAAGGACTGCTTATAGTATTTTTATCTATTGACTAAAAATCATATTTCGTTATATTTCCTAACCTTAACATTTCTTTAACGTTTAAATAGGTGAAAATATGACACAGTCAGCAAAACGCGAAACCTTTTCGGGCAGTCGTGCATTTATTTTTGCCGCCATCGGATCTGCCGTGGGTTTAGGAAACATTTGGCGTTTTCCTTATACCACTTATGAAAACGGTGGTGGTGCATTCATTATTCCTTATCTTATTGCGCTTTTAACCGCAGGAATTCCATTTTTATTCTTAGATTATGCCATTGGGCATCGCCACCGTGGGGGTGCACCGTTGTCTTATCGCCGTTTCAGTCGCCATTTTGAAACTTTCGGTTGGTGGCAAGTTATGGTGAATGTGATCATCGGGATTTACTATGCGGTTGTGCTGGGTTGGGCGGCGAGCTATACCTATTTCTCTCTTAATACCGCTTGGGGTGATAAGCCAATTGATTTCTTCTTACACGATTTCTTGCAAATGGGCGATATTGCTCAGGGTGTGAGTTTTGAATTTGTCAGTATGGTGGTTGGCCCGTTAATTGCCGTATGGCTTGTGGCACTTGGTGTGTTGGCGTTAGGCGTGCAAAAAGGGATTGCAAAGCTATCCACTGTATTAATGCCTGTGCTTTTAGTGATGTTTGTGGTGTTGGTCGCTTCATCATTATTCTTACCGGGGGCAGCGAAAGGGTTAGATGCTTTATTTACGCCAAACTGGTCAAAACTTTCTGATCCAAGTGTATGGATTGCCGCTTATGGGCAGATTTTCTTCTCCCTTTCTATCGGCTTCGGGATTATGGTAACTTACGCCTCTTACTTGAAAAAAGAATCTGACTTAACCGGTAATGGCTTGGTAGTGGGCTTTGCCAATAGTAGTTTTGAATTATTAGCTGGTATCGGGGTGTTTGCCGCGCTTGGCTTTATGGCTACGGCGTCAGGGCAAGAAGTGGGCGAAGTAGCAAAAGGCGGTATCGGCTTGGCGTTCTTTGCGTTCCCAACGATTATTAACGCTGCACCATTTGGTAAAGTGCTTGGTGTGTTGTTCTTTGCTTCATTAACTTTCGCTGCTTTGACTTCATTTATCTCTGTAATCGAAGTAATTATTTCAGCAATTCAAGATAAATTACGCGTTCGCCGTGCTAAAGCCACTTTCCTTGTTGGTGTGCCAATGATGTTAATTTCAACCGTATTATTTGGTACAACCACAGGCTTACCAATGCTTGATGTGTTAGATAAATTCGTCAACTATTTTGGTATTGTTGCGGTGGCGTTTGTTTCATTGGTGGCTATCGTTACCAACGAAAAATTAGGCTTACTTGGCAAGCACTTAAACGAAACATCTTCTTTCAAAGTTGGCTTTTTATGGCGTTTATGTATCGTTTTAACCACAGGTATCCTTGCATTTATGTTATTAAGCGAAGGAGCAAAAGTGTTCACTGAAGGCTACGAAGGCTATCCATCTTGGTTCGTTAATACCTTTGGCTGGGGAATGGCGGCAAGCCTTGTGGTGATAAGCTTCCTAATCTCTCGCTTAAAATGGAAACACGAAGAGTTATTTAACCCAGAAGAACAGGCAAAAGAGGAACAATAAAATGAGTACTAGTGCAATTATTATGATGGCCGTTGCCTTGGTTATTATTTGGGGCGGATTACTTTTCTCCATCAAAAATCTGCCAAAAGATAAATAAAAACTCGCGGGAAAAATACCGCACTTTATAAAATCAAACAGCCACCTGTGAGTGGCTGTTTTTTTTATTAATATTATTGATCTTCTGCTAAATGAGCTGTTATTCCTAACCCAAGTGCGGTGCTTTTTTCTTGACTTTTTAAGATTAAAATCCATACATAAAAAAGGGATAAATAACCATACAAAAATTATACCTATTAAATCTATAGAATTTGCCAATGAAATTTTTTGATTTCTATCAACATTCCTTTCTTAATAATTGTTAATACTGTGCGAGATGTTTCCTAACTTACTATTCTATAAAGGAGAATCTTATGAAACCTCAATCGTGGTTATTTACATTTATTGGCGCAAGTGTCGCCGCTTACCTAGGGACGGTGGCATATATCCACCACTTTGATAAACAAGAAACACAACGCCGTTTGCAAGAAAGCCAAATTACTGATCCGCAGCAACGTGTCGTTGAAACCCTGCTATATAATAATGGCTGTCAATATTGCCATAGTAACAATGCGAATATGCCATTTTATGCCAAATTGCCTATCGCTAGCAGTTTAATGGAAAAAGATATTCAGCAAGGACAAGCTCATTTTTTGCTGGATAATATCACGGATTATCTCAACCAACCGCAACGCATTTCCGCAGCAGATTTAGCGAAACTTGAAAGTGTTATTCAAAATAACGAAATGCCTATTCATTCTTTCAAAATGGTGCATTGGGGATCAGGTTTAAACGATCAAGAGAAAGCAACCTTGCTTGATTGGATTCATAAAGTTCGCCAAGAATATCAACTTCCTGCAAATACCTCTGGCACATCGGCTGAACGTTTTGTACAACCTGTTCCGCAAAGTTTACCCGTTAATCCTGCCAAGGTTGATTTAGGTAACACGCTTTATCACAGCACTGCATTATCAGGCGATGGCACTATTGCTTGTGCCAGTTGCCACGGTTTGAACACAGGCGGAGTGGATAATCTTGCCACTTCTACTGGAATTAAAGGGCAGAAAGGAGGCATTAATGCGCCGACTGTCTATAATGCGGCTTTCAACTTTGCTCAATTCTGGGACGGTCGTGCTGCTAACCTAGCAGAACAAGCCGGTGGACCACCGTTAAATCCTGTAGAAATGGGAGCAGAAAATTGGCAACAAATTGTTGATAACCTCAATAAAGATGAATCACTTAAACAAGCCTTTGAAAAAATCTATCCCGAAGGTTTTAATGAAAAAACTATTACAGATGCCATTGCTGAATTTGAGAAAACCTTAATTACCCCAAATAGTCCTTTCGATCGCTATTTGCAAGGTGATGAAAATGCCTTAACTGCAGCACAGAAAAATGGTTATGCGTTATTTCACCAATATAAATGTGATACTTGCCATACTGGTGTTAATTTAGGTGGTCAATCTTATGAATTAATGGGTTTGAAAGCAGATTATTTTGCTGATCGCAATAAACCATTAACCGAAGCCGATGATGGTCGCTTTGCACAAACGAAAAATCCTTATGATAAACATCGTTTTAAAGTGCCAACATTGCGTAATGTTGCACTTACCGCCCCATATTTCCACGATGCAAATGCACAAGATTTAACCCAAGCAGTGGAAATGATGTTGAAATATCAAAGTGGTGTAAGTTTATCAAAAGAACAAGTTAGCGATATTGTTGATTTCTTATATAGCCTAACAGGAGAATACCAAGGCAAACCATTAACAAACGATAATATGAAAGAACAACCTTCTGCTAACTAGCCAAATGCAAAAATGGGCAATTATATTCTGCCCATTTATCCCTTTCCCCCAATAAAAAAGCCACTGACATTTTCGTAAGTGGCTTTTCTTCATTGAAGATATTAAATATCTAGGTTTGCACGTAGCGCATTAGATTCAATAAACTCACGGCGTGGTTCAACTTCATCACCCATTAAGGTGGTGAAGAGCTGATCTGCTGCCACGGCGTCTTTAATAGTAACTTGCAACATTGTGCGCGTTTCAGGATCCATTGTGGTTTCCCAAAGCTGATCTGGGTTCATTTCACCTAACCCTTTATAACGTTGAACCATTAAACCGCGGCGCGATTCTTTCACCAGCCATTCTACTGCTTGCTCGAAAGAACTCACTGGGTGCTGGCGTTCGCCACGCGCGACATAAGCATCTGGCTCAAGTAAGCCGTTTAATTGTGAACCTAATTTTACAATGCGCGCATAATCATTGCCGTTGGCAAATTGGAAGCCGAGTACATATTCCGTATCCACGCCGTGAGTACGCACGGTGAGTACCACTTCGTGCAAATGGCGTTCGCTGTTGAAATGCAATTTATAGCTGTAATGATTACCGCTACTTTCTTTTTCTGTTAAGGTTTCCACCAAAGATTTTGCCCAAGATTCCACCGCACTTTCATTTTGCATCAGTTCGGTGGTTAATTCAGGTTGATAAATCAAGGTTTTCAACACTGCTTCTGGATAATGGCGACTTAAACGCGCGATCATTTTTTGTACGCCGTTATATTCAGCCACCAATTTTTCCAAGGCGACACCGCTCATTGGTGGCGCATCTTTTGTTGTGTAAAGTGCAGCGCCGTCCAAAGCCAAATTAAGCTCATATTGCGCCATTGCTTCATCGTCTTTGATATATTCTTCGTGTTTACCTTTTTTCACTTTATAAAGCGGTGGTTGCGCAATATAAATATGCCCACGCTCAATGAGTTCTGGCATTTGACGATAGAAGAAGGTGAGCAATAAGGTGCTAATGTGCGCGCCGTCCACGTCCGCATCGGTCATAATGATAATGCTGTGATAACGCAATTTATCTGGGTTATATTCATCACGTCCAATGCCGCAGCCAAGTGCGGTGATTAATGTGCCAACTTCTTGCGAAGAAAGCATTTTGTCAAAACGAGCTTTTTCTACGTTTAGGATTTTCCCTTTTAATGGCAAAATCGCTTGGTTTTTACGATTGCGCCCTTGTTTGGCTGAACCGCCCGCAGAATCCCCCTCCACAAGGTAGAGTTCAGATAACGCAGGATCGCGCTCTTGGCAGTCGGCTAATTTACCTGGAAGCCCAGCAATATCTAATGCCCCTTTACGGCGTGTCATTTCACGGGCTTTGCGCGCTGCTTCACGGGCGCGTGCAGCGTCAATGATTTTGCTCGCAATCATTTTGGCGTCATTTGGATTTTCTTCCAAATATTCTTGCAAACGCTCATTCATTGCCGATTCCACCGCACCTTTCACTTCAGAAGAAACCAATTTATCTTTGGTTTGTGATGAGAATTTTGGATCAGGCACTTTCACTGAAATAATCGCCACCAACCCTTCACGCGCATCATCGCCTGAAGTTTCTACTTTATCGTTCTTGCCTTTTTTATTCAGCCCCGATTTTTCCATATAAGCATTTAAGGTACGCGTTAAGGCAGCACGGAAGCCCGCTAAATGCGTTCCTCCATCACGTTGTGGAATATTATTGGTGAAGCAATGAATATTCTCAGATTGATAGCCTTCGTTCCATTGCAACGCCACTTCAATGCCAATGCCATCACGTTCAGTAGAAAAATAGAACGGTTTTTGGTGAATAGGATTTTTGTTTTTGTTGAGATATTCCACGAATGCTTGAATACCCCCTTCATAATGGAAGTGATCGCGTTTGTCTGTGCGTTCATCAATTAAATTAATGGATACGCCAGAGTTCAAGAAAGAAAGCTCACGCAGACGTTTTGCTAAAATATCGTATTCAAATTCAATATTGGTGAAAATGCTTGGGCTTGGCCAAAAACGCACGGTAGTTCCTGTTTGGCTGGTTTCGCCAATAATGGTTAATGGCGCTTGCGGATCACCTAAATTATAAAATTGTTCGTGAACGTGGCCTTGACGGCGAATAGTGAGCTGTAGCTTATCGGATAAGGCATTCACCACCGACACGCCCACGCCGTGCAAACCACCAGACACCTTATAAGAGTTATCATCAAATTTACCGCCTGCGTGCAATACGGTCATAATCACTTCCGCTGCAGAAACCCCTTCTTCAGGGTGAATGTCCACCGGAATACCACGTCCGTCATCTTGCACTGAAACGGAATTATCAGAATGAATAATCACGTTAATGTCCGAGCAATAACCTGCAAGCGCTTCGTCAATGGCGTTATCCACCACTTCAAAAACCATATGATGTAACCCTGTTCCGTCATCGGTATCACCAATGTACATACCGGGGCGTTTACGCACTGCATCAAGGCCTTTTAATACTTTGATACTACTTGCACCATAATTTTCTGGGACATTATTCGACATAACAATTCTCTGTTTTTATTGATAAAAAATTGGGCGGATTATAGCAAATTTTTGCGCTTTTGGCTAATTTCGCAAAAATCTCAAATAGGCTATGAGAAGAGAAATAACAAATTGAAAAATAATGAAAAAAAGCACCGCACTTTGATCTGCGGTAATTGGCGTTAAAAACCCATTAGGCGGAAAATTTCCACCTAGATGGGCATAAAGCAACTAAAAATTCAATTAAGCATCAATTAAACGGTAAAGTGCGGTGTCTTTTCTGTCTAAATAATGCACCGATTGAATACGGCGAATGGTGCGTGAACGGCCACGAATGAGCAAGGTTTCTGTGGTAGCAAGATTGCCACGGCGGTGAATACCTTTGAGTAAATCACCATTGGTAATTCCTGTGGCGGAGAAAACAAGATTATCATCACGCACTAAATCTTCTAATTTCAGCACTTGGTTCACTTCAATGCCCATTTCTTGGCAACGGCGGATTTCATCAGCGGCAATAGATTGATTTTCTGGCGAGCTGCCTTTGACTTGATGACGTGGAATTAAACGCGCCTGCATTTCCCCCCCTAAAGCACGAATGGCTGCGGCAGCCACCACCCCTTCAGGCGCACCGCCAATGCCATAGAGCATATCTGCACCACCATCAGGCAAACAACATAAAATTGACGCGGCCACATCGCCATCGGGAATGGCTAAGACTTTCACGCCTAGCTGCTGCATTTTTTTGATCACTTCCGCATGGCGCGGCTTATCTAAGGTGATCACCGTTAATTGAGAAAGCAATTTACCCATTTTTGATGCCACACGGCGCAAGTTTTGTTCCAGTGGTAAGTTTAGGTCGATCATTCCTTTGGCTTCAGGGCCAACCACCAATTTTTCCATATACATATCAGGCGCGCGTAAAAAGGTGTCTTTTCCCCCTGCGGCTAACACGGAAAGAGCATTCGGTTGCCCCATTGCGGTCATTCTTGTGCCTTCAATGGGATCAACAGCAATAGATACTTCTTCGCCAGCCCCTGTACCAATTTTTTCTCCAATATAGAGCATTGGCGCTTCATCAATTTCGCCTTCACCAATCACCACTTCGCCACGCATTTCAATTTGATTTAACATCAATCGCATCGCTTGCACCGCCGCATCATCGGCAGCATTTTTATCTCCACGCCCCAACCAAGCAAAACCAGCAAGTGCCGCGGCTTCAGTAACTCGAGAAAATTCAATGGCTAATGCTCTATTCATTTTTTTGATCCTTTGGTTGTTTGAAAATCGGCGTATTCTATCACTTTCGCAAACGATTGCGTTATAAAAAGATAAAATTTTTTGCGAAATCAATAAACTCAGGTAGAATAAGCATACATCTATGTTCATTAACCATTTTTTAAAAGGAATCCACTATGTCGTTAGAAATTTTAGACCAACTTGAAGCAAAAATTAAACAAGCGGTTGAAACCATTGAATTACTTCAATTAGAAGTTGAAGAATTAAAAGAAAAAAATAGCCAAGCGCAACAACAAAATGAATCATTACGCAATGAGAATGAACAGCTTAAGAGCGAACATCAAAACTGGCAAGAACGTTTACGCTCTTTATTAGGTCGTATTGATAACGTTTAATTTTCAAAATAAAAATAAAGGCTTAGGTGATTATCTAAGCCTTATTTTTTAGGAGTAAAAATGACTAAAAAAGTATGTTTAATAACAGGCAGCACCCTCGGCGGTGCAGAATATGTGGCTGAACATTTACAACAAGTGCTAGAAACTCAGCAAATTTCCACCGCACTTTTGCACGGGCCTGATTTTGCTGAAGTGGCTGATGAAAATCTTTGGCTAATTGTTACTTCCACCCACGGTGCTGGCGAATTGCCTGATAATCTTAAACCTTTATTTGATGAAATTAGCGCACAAAAACCAGATTTATCTCATTTGCGCTTTGCGGTGATCGGGTTAGGAAATTCCGATTATGATACCTTCTGCAATGCGGTGAACATTGTGCAAGAATGTTTAACCCAACAAAGTGCGGTGCAAATTTGCGATCCTTTAAAAATTGATGTCCTTGCAGTGGACGATCAAGAACAGTATGCCGAAAATTGGATCCCGACTTTTTTATCTCATCTTTAATCTTCAGATCTGATGATCATCTCATCAGATCGCCATACTCGCTTTTAATGATCCCTTATCTACCACCCTGTGGATAACTTAGTAAAAACTTGTCTAAATATTGTATTTATTCTGTAAATAAAAATAATAAAAAGCTTCATTGTGGATAACCTTCACTTTTACTCACAACATATACAGCTAGATCAATAGGTGATCTAAACAACCTAAAAAAGGATCTAACCCCTTTATTTTTAAGCGAAAATTAGCCTTATACACAAGGATCAGCGATCCTAATAATTATCATAATAAGATCTTTATATATAAAAAGAGATCTTATATTAATAAGGCAAAGATCTTCTTTCTGATCCTTTGATCGAGCGAACAAAATTCACTGGATCTTCAATCTTCGATTTAAGCTACGATCAATTTGATGTAGAATACGCGGTTACTTTTATGAAGATCAAATTTATCACGCAATTAAGGTTATTATGTTTTATACGGAAAGTTATGATGTGATTGTGATTGGTGGTGGACACGCAGGTACAGAAGCAGCTCTTGCGCCAGCACGAATGGGATTAAAAACATTATTATTAACGCACAATGTGGATACATTAGGGCAAATGTCTTGCAACCCAGCCATTGGTGGCATTGGTAAGGGGCATTTAGTTAAAGAAATTGATGCAATGGGTGGTTTAATGGCCACTGCGGCGGATCAAGCAGGTATTCAATTTCGTACTTTAAATAGCAGTAAAGGCCCTGCCGTACGTGCTACGCGCGCGCAAGCGGATCGCGTGTTATACCGCCAAGCGGTAAGGATCGCTCTTGAAAATCAACCGAATTTAGATATTTTCCAACAAGAAGTGACGGATATTTTGATCGAACAAGATCGCGTTGCAGGTGTGGAAACCAAAATGGGATTAAAGTTTCGAGCTAAATCGGTGATCTTAACCGCTGGGACGTTTTTATCGGGTAAGATCCATATTGGTATGGAAAATTATGCCGGTGGGCGTGCAGGCGATCCTGCATCAGTGAGTCTAGCTCATCGCCTGCGCGATCTGAATTTGCGCGTGGATCGTTTAAAAACAGGTACCCCACCGCGTATTGATGCGAGAACCATTAATTTTGATGTGTTAGCAAAACAACACGGCGATGAAAAATTACCGGTTTTTTCTTTTATGGGATCGGTGGATCAGCACCCACGCCAAATTCCTTGCTATATCACCCATACCAACGAGCAAACCCACGAATTGATCCGTAATAATTTGGATCGTAGTCCGATGTATGCCGGCGTGATTGAAGGGATTGGGCCGCGTTATTGTCCTTCCATTGAAGATAAAGTAATGCGCTTTGCTGAACGTAATTCGCACCAAATTTACCTTGAGCCTGAAGGTTTAACGTCCAATGAAGTTTATCCAAATGGTATTTCTACGAGTTTGCCATTTGATGTGCAAATGGGCATCGTCAATTCAATGAAAGGATTGGAAAATGCTCGCATTATCAAACCGGGTTATGCCATTGAGTATGATTATTTTGATCCCCGTGATTTAAAACCTACCTTAGAAACCAAAGCCATTAAAGGTTTATTTTTTGCTGGCCAAATTAATGGTACGACAGGTTATGAAGAAGCTGCGGCGCAAGGATTATTGGCTGGAATTAATGCGGGGCTTTATGTACAAGACAAAGACAGCTGGTATCCACATCGTGATCAAGCTTATATTGGTGTGTTGGTGGACGATCTTTGTACTTTAGGCACCAAAGAACCTTATCGCGTGTTTACCTCCCGTGCGGAATACCGTTTATTGCTGCGTGAAGATAATGCGGATATTCGTTTAACTCCAACGGCGCATAAACTGGGCTTAATTGATGAAAAACGTTGGGCGCGGTTTAATCAAAAAATGGAAAATATTGAATTAGAGCGCCAGCGTTTGCGTAGCATTTGGTTGCATCCGCGTTCTGAATATTTGGCTGAAGCTAATGAATTGCTGAATAGCCCATTAACCCGTGAGGCAAGTGGCGAAGATTTATTACGCCGCCCAGAAGTGAATTATCAATCTCTGACTCAATTAACCCCATTTGCGCCTGCGATTGAAGATAAAGAAGCAGCAGAACAAGTGGAAATTGCGATTAAATATCAAGGTTATATTGAACATCAGCAAGAAGAAATAGCACGCCAAAAACGTTATGAGAATACCGAAATTCCGGATAATTTTGATTATGATGCGGTATCTGGGCTATCTAATGAAGTGCGGTCAAAATTAATGCAACATCGTCCAACCTCAATTGGGCAAGCAAGTCGTATTTCTGGCGTAACACCTGCGGCCATTTCCATTTTATTGGTGAATCTGAAAAAACAAGGTATGTTAAAGCGTGGTGAATAATGGCTAACATTGAACAACTCAAAGAAAAATTAAATTTTCTGCTAAAAAGCACCGCACTTTCTGTGAGCGATCAGCAAAAAGATCAGCTCGTTAAGCTTGTGGTGTTGTTGGATAAATGGAATAAGGCTTACAACCTCACTTCTGTGCGTGATCCGCAGGAAATGCTAGTGAAACATATTATGGATAGCCTTGTTGTCAGTCCTTACTTACAAGGTGATCGTTTTATTGATGTGGGAACAGGGCCAGGCTTACCTGGCTTACCTTTAGCCATTATTAATCCAGATAAAACCTTTGTGTTGTTAGATAGTTTAGGCAAACGCATTAGCTTTATCCGTAATGCCTTGCGTGAGCTTGGCATTACCAACGTGATTCCTGTATTAAGCCGAGTTGAAGATTATCAGCCTGAAGAGTTATTTGATGGCGTATTAAGCCGCGCTTTTGCATCATTAAAAGATATGACCGACTGGTGTCAGCACTTGGTTGATGAAAATGGCACTTTTTATGCCCTAAAAGGACAATATCATCAAGAGGAAGTGGAGCAATTATCAGCCGATTTTATGATAAAAAATGTGATCAACTTAACAGTTCCAGAATTAATTGGCGAAAGAAACCTTGTTTTGTTAAATAAAGGTTAAAATTTTTTGAACCTTTTTTGAATTTATAATAAAATAAACAAGTTATTCTATAGTCTATTTATTGCTATCTAATCCATTTTGAGTATAATTAATAGGCTATTTTAAGTTAGGTTCGTTTGATTTTTAAACAAAGTGACAAATGTCTGCAATCATAAAACAAGTTAAAAAGAAATATCAGGTTGCATTGAGCATAGAATTGCTCGTTTTTATTGTCATTTTTGCAATATTAAGCGCATCGCAATCCGTAAGTGCGGTGTCTTTTTTACTCGGATCATTAGCGATTTTTGTTCCGCATTGTTTATTTGTTTTTCTGGTGTTTTTTATAAAGCAGAAAAACAATCATAAATTAACCACATTTTATCGAGGTGGGGCAATAAAATTTATATGTACGATCATTTTTATCGTATTAGCATTCAAATTTTTTGCTGAAATGAATTATATTGCTTTCTTTGCTGGTTATATTTTAGGGTTATTACTAAATAACCTGATGCCTTTAATGGTAAGTAAATTTTTTAGAATTTAGTTTAAATTTCAAGGGATTAACTATGTCTGACCTTACAACCGCAGGGTATATTCAACACCATTTAGAATTTCTTAAAACAGGGGATTCTTTCTGGCACGTTCACTTAGATACGCTTTTCTTTTCAGCAGTATCGGCCATTATTTTCCTTTTCGTTTTCTATAAAGTGGGTAAAAAAGCCACTTCTGGCGTACCAGGCAAATTGCAATGCTTTGTAGAAATGATCGTAGAATGGGTTGATGGCGTGGTAAAAGAAAATTTTCACGGGCCACGCAATGTTATTGCACCATTAGGGCTAACCATTTTCTGCTGGGTGTTCATTATGAATGCCATCGATTTAATCCCTGTGGATTTCTTACCGCAAGTGGCAAATCTATTCGGTGTTCATTATTTAAGAGCGGTTCCAACGGCAGATATTAGTGCTACCCTTGGTATGGCTATTTGTGTCTTCTTCCTCATTATTTTCTATACCATCAAGTCTAAAGGATTGAGTGGTTTTGTTAAAGAATATACGCTCCACCCTTTCAATCACTGGGCTTTCATTCCAGTAAACTTAATTCTTGAATCTGTAACCTTGCTTGCTAAACCTATTTCATTAGGTTTCCGTTTGTTCGGGAATATGTACGCAGGTGAGCTTATCTTTATTTTGATTGCGGTAATGTATAGTGCCAATATGGCGATTGCTTCACTCGGCATTCCATTACATCTTGCTTGGGCGATTTTCCATATTTTGGTTATCACCTTACAAGCGTTTATCTTTATGATGCTAACGATTGTTTATTTAAGTATCGCTTATAACAAAGCGGAACATTAAAAACAAAACTATTTAACGATTTTTATTAACTAACCCAGCCAATTAGGCTGACTTTCTTAAATCTAACGGAGAAAACTATGGAAACTGTAATTACAGCTACGATTATTGGTGCATCAATCCTACTTGCTTTCGCAGCATTAGGTACAGCAATTGGCTTTGCTATTTTAGGCGGCAAATTCTTAGAATCTTCTGCGCGTCAGCCTGAATTAGCAAGTAGCTTACAAACTAAAATGTTTATCGTTGCTGGTCTTTTAGATGCTATCGCAATGATTGCAGTAGGTATTTCGTTACTTTTCATTTTCGCAAACCCATTCATCGGATTATTACAATAATTGTCAGCGTTGTTTGTACAACCAAGCTTTACCCTAAACGGGTAACATTGATGACATTATTGAGGAGGGCGTTGTGAACTTAAATGCAACATTAATTGGTCAGCTTATTGCATTCGCACTATTTGTGTGGTTTTGTATGAAATATGTTTGGCCACCAATTATTAAAGCAATTGAAGAGCGTCAAAGCTCAATTGCTAATGCTTTAGCTGCAGCAGAAGTCGCACGAAAAGAGCAAGCTGAAACCAAAACATTGGTGGAGCAAGAAATTAATCAAGCGAAACTTCAAGCACAAGAAATTGTGGATTTAGCGAATAAACGTCGCAATGAAATCCTAGAAGAAGTGAAAGCTGAAGCGGAAGCATTAAAAGCAAGAATTATTGAACAAGGCCACGCTGAGATTGAGACAGAGCGTAAACGTGTTCAAGAAGAATTACGAGCGAAAGTAGCCTCTTTAGCGGTTGCAGGTGCTGAGAAAATTGTGGGTCGCACGGTTGATGAAGCGGCAAACAATGACATTATTGAAAAATTAGTTGCAGAACTATAAGAAGGTTGGGCTTATGTCAGAATTAACTACCATAGCTCGCCCTTATGCAAAAGCAGCATTTGATTTTGCTATCGAGCAACAAGCACAAAACAAAAGTGCGGTGGAAAAATGGGCAGAAATGCTAAATTTTGCTTCTCAAGTTGTTGAAAATAAAGAGATGCAAGATTTCCTAACAGGTGATTTATCTGCCAGCAAAGTTGCTGATACGGTGATTTCAATTTGTGGCGACCAACTTGATCAATATGGGCAAAATTTGATTCGGTTAATGGCTGAAAATAAGCGTTTAACTGTACTTCCAGCGGTATTTGCACTGTTCCAACATTATGTGAGTGAACACCAAGCGATTGCAGATGTGGAAGTCATCTCAGCTCAACCATTAAGTGCAGAGCAACAAGCTAAAATTGCAGCCGCAATGGAAAAGAAACTTGCTCGTAAAGTTAAATTAAATTGCAGCGTAGATAATGCACTGATTGCTGGTGTTATTATTCGTACAGATGATTTTGTCATTGACGGAAGTAGCCGTGGGCAACTGGCTCGTCTTGCAAATGAGTTGCAATTATAAGAGGAATAAAAGATGCAACTAAATTCGACTGAAATTAGTGAATTAATTAAAAAACGCATTGCCGAATTTAACGTGGTAAGCGAACCGCGCAACACAGGAACCATTGTTTCTGTGAGCGATGGGGTTATTCGTATCCACGGTTTAAGCGATGTAATGCAAGGGGAAATGATTGCATTACCCGACAATCGTTATGCAATGGCACTTAACCTAGAGCGTGATTCGGTGGGTGCGGTTGTAATGGGGCCTTATACTGATCTTTCTGAAGGTATGGAAGTTCAATGTACAGGACGTATTCTTGAAGTGCCAGTAGGCCGTGGTTTATTAGGTCGCGTGGTGAATACCCTTGGTCAGCCAATTGATGGTAAAGGCGAAATTGAAAACGATGGTTATGCGCCTGTTGAAGTTATCGCACCAGGGGTTATCGATCGTAAATCTGTTGATCAGCCTGTTCAAACTGGTTATAAAGCGGTGGACTCAATGGTGCCAATCGGTCGTGGTCAGCGTGAGTTAATTATCGGTGACCGTCAAACAGGTAAAACAGCATTAGCTATTGATGCCATCATCAACCAAAAAGATTCTGGCATTAAATGTATCTATGTGGCGATTGGTCAAAAAGCATCAACCATTGCTAACGTAGTGCGTAAATTAGAAGAACACGGCGCATTAAAAAATACCATCGTAGTTGTGGCATCTGCATCAGAATCTGCTGCGTTACAATATTTAGCGCCTTATGCAGGTTGTACAATGGGTGAATATTTCCGTGATCGCGGTGAAGATGCACTCATCGTTTATGATGATTTATCTAAACAAGCGGTTGCTTATCGTCAAATTTCATTGTTATTACGCCGTCCACCAGGTCGTGAAGCTTTCCCTGGTGATGTATTCTATTTACACTCTCGCTTACTTGAGCGTGCTTCTCGTGTTAATGCAGAATATGTTGAACGTTTCACACAAGGTAAAGTAACAGGTAAAACAGGTTCTTTAACTGCATTACCAATTATTGAAACCCAAGCAGGTGACGTATCAGCTTTCGTACCAACCAACGTAATTTCCATTACCGATGGTCAGATTTTCTTAGAATCTAATCTCTTTAACTCAGGTATTCGTCCTGCGGTAAACCCAGGTATTTCGGTATCTCGTGTGGGTGGTGCAGCACAAACTAAAGTCATCAAAAAATTAGCGGGTGGTATTCGTACCGCACTTGCGCAATATCGTGAATTAGCAGCATTCGCACAATTTGCTTCAGATCTTGATGATGCAACACGCAAACAACTTTCTCACGGTCAGAAAGTAACGGAATTATTGAAACAAAAACAATATTCTCCATTAAGCGTGGCGCAACAAGCATTAGTACTATTTGCCGTTGAATTTGGTTATTTAGAAGATGTTGAATTAGATCGTATCGCTTCTTTTGAATCTGCCCTTTTAGAATATGCAGCACATAACTATGCTGATTTTATGGACGGATTAACCAAAACTGGCGATTACAATGATGAAATCAAAGCAACATTGCAAGCGATTTTAGACAATTTCAAAGCAAACAGTGCTTGGTAATTCACATTAACGGAGAACATCAATGGCAGGTGCAAAAGAGATAAGAACCAAAATTTCCAGTGTTCAAAGTACGCAAAAAATTACTAAGGCAATGGAAATGGTTGCAGCATCGAAAATGCGTAAAACGCAGGATCGAATGTCATCTTCACGCCCGTATGCTCAAGCCATACGCCGCGTGATTAGCCACGTGTCAAAAGCCAGTATTGGTTACAAACATCCGTTTTTAGTGGAACGAGAAGTAAAAAAAGTAGGTATCCTACTTGTTTCAACAGATCGTGGATTATGTGGCGGTTTAAATATCAACTTATTTAAGACCGCACTTCAAGAAATCAAAGGTTGGAAAGAAAAACAAGTGGAAGTTTCACTGGGTTTAATCGGTGCGAAAGGTATCGGTTTTTTCCAATCTCTTGGCTTGAATATTACTGCACAAAATTCAGGAATGGGCGATACGCCTTCTGTTGAAGAATTAATTGGTACGGCAAATCAAATGTTTGATGCTTATAGAGAAGGCAAATTAGATGCGATCTACATTGCTTACAATAAGTTCATCAACACAATGTCGCAAAAATCTACTTTAGAAAAACTTGTTCCTTTGCCTGAATTAGATAATGATGATTTAGGTAAAAGCGCACAATCTTGGGACTACATTTACGAACCTGATCCAAAAGTGTTGTTAGATAGTTTATTGGTTCGTTATTTAGAATCTCAAGTGTATCAAGCGGTAGTTGAAAATTTGGCTTCTGAGCAAGCGGCACGAATGGTGGCGATGAAAGCGGCAACTGATAATGCAGGAAACTTAATTAAAGACTTGCAATTAGTTTACAACAAAGCTCGCCAAACAAGTATTACAAATGAATTAAATGAAATTGTTGCTGGTGCAGCGGCAATTTAAGTAAAGAGGATCGATAATGGCAACTGGAAAAATTGTACAAATCATCGGTGCGGTTATTGACGTTGAATTTCCACAAGATGCAGTACCAAAAGTATATGATGCCTTAAACGTTGAAACAGGCTTAGTGCTTGAAGTTCAACAGCAATTAGGCGGTGGAATCGTACGTTGTATCGCAATGGGTTCATCAGATGGTTTAAAACGTGGTTTATCCGTGTCTAACACTGGCAAACCAATTTCCGTTCCAGTGGGAACAAAAACCCTAGGACGTATTATGAACGTACTGGGTGAACCAATTGACGAACAAGGCCCAATTGGTGCAGAAGAAACTTGGTCAATTCACCGACCAGCACCAAGCTATGAAGATCAAGCAAACAGCACAGAATTGCTTGAAACAGGGATCAAAGTTATCGACTTAATCTGCCCATTTGCAAAAGGGGGTAAAGTTGGTTTATTCGGTGGTGCGGGTGTAGGTAAAACCGTAAATATGATGGAATTAATCCGTAATATTGCGATCGAACACTCAGGTTACTCCGTATTTGCAGGGGTAGGTGAACGTACCCGTGAAGGTAACGACTTCTACCATGAAATGACGGAATCTAACGTATTAGACAAAGTATCCCTTGTTTACGGACAAATGAACGAGCCACCAGGTAACCGTCTGCGTGTTGCATTAACCGGTTTAACTATGGCGGAAAAATTCCGTGATGAAGGTCGTGATGTATTATTCTTCGTGGATAATATTTATCGTTACACCCTAGCAGGGACAGAAGTATCCGCATTATTAGGTCGTATGCCATCTGCGGTAGGTTACCAACCAACCCTAGCAGAAGAAATGGGGGCATTACAAGAGCGTATCACCTCTACCAAAACAGGTTCTATCACCTCCGTACAAGCGGTTTATGTACCTGCCGATGACTTAACTGACCCATCGCCAGCAACGACCTTTGCGCACTTAGACTCAACGGTAGTATTAAGCCGTCAAATTGCGTCATTAGGTATTTACCCAGCGGTAGATCCCCTTGATTCAACTTCTCGCCAATTAGACCCATTAGTGGTTGGCCAAGAGCATTATGATGTAGCACGTGGCGTACAGGGTATCTTACAACGCTATAAAGAATTGAAAGACATCATCGCGATTCTTGGTATGGACGAGCTTTCTGAAGAAGATAAACTTGTGGTAGCGCGTGCGCGTAAAATCGAACGTTTCTTATCACAACCGTTCTTCGTTGCAGAAGTGTTCACTGGCTCACCGGGTAAATATGTTTCATTAAAAGAGACTATTCGCGGTTTCAAAGGTATTTTAGAAGGTGAATATGACCATATCCCAGAACAAGCGTTCTATATGGTTGGTTCTATTGATGAAGTGCTAGAAAAAGCCAAAAATATGTAATCACTTCAAGCCTGATTAAACACTTGAAGGAGAATCACAATGGCAACATTAAATTTAACGGTTGTAAGTGCAGAAGAAAGCATTTTTACTGGTCAAGTAAAAAGTATTCAAGCCACAGGGATTGAAGGGGAGCTTGGTATCTTACCGGGCCACACCCCATTATTAACGGCAATCAAACCGGGTATCGTCAAATTGACCTTAGAAAATGGCAATGAAGAAGTTATCTACGTTTCAGGTGGCTTTTTAGAAGTTCAACCCAATGTCGTTACTGTCCTAGCGGATGTCGCAATTCGTGGTAAAGAGCTTGATGGTGATCGCATTTTAGAAGCGAAACGCCAGGCAGAACAAAATATCGTAGCCAACGCAAAAGACGCCAACTACGAAATGCTCGCCGCGAAACTCTCTAAAGAGCTTGCTAAACTACGCGCTTACGAACTGACAGAAAAATTAGTCAAAAACAAACGCTAATTTTACCGCACTTTCTTTACTGTATTTAAAAAACCACCTTCGGGTGGTTTTTCTTTCCTTAGCTAAATAATCTAAAAAATATTTTGGGCTGTATTAGATAAGGCCTAAATTCCACACTAAAATAGCAGTGTTTTTAGCTGTTCTTTTAGTGTACCAAAGTTAAACTGAAACTCACATTCTTTCAAGAATAACGGAAAGGATTTCTTATCAATTATGTTATATTTTCTGATCTCTCTTTAGCCTGATTACAGAAATTTTCAATCCCATTAATGTGATTTTTTGATTCGGAAAAATGGGTTGAATGATTAATTCTGAAATGATTAGATTCGCTCACATCTAGTATATTGTAACTGCGATAATAATCGGTGTAAACAATACTATCAGGCATAATTTTCCTATTTAATAATAGGGAGTAAGGAGTTATCTTGGTATTTTCAACGACAACGGTATAGACTTTTCCATCTCGTTTTAACATACCAAAAACGGCAGTACCCTTCGCACCTCGCCCCCCGTTTTATTTTTTACCATAAAAATAGTTTTCATCTAGTTCAATTTCACATGCAAAAATGTCATTGGAATCTTGAGCCAAATGGGGTAGCTAATCACCTCCTTGATTTTACAATGAGTTATCTTCATTTTTATAGACTAACATAACTGCTAATCTAATACAGCCCTAAAATTAATCTACCCTAATGTGACTTTGAACAGGTTTTATGTTATGATAAACTAAGTAAGTTTAATAGTTTCACTTTCTTATCATGTATGACTGAACGCTTTAAACATAAAGTTATTGCATATCACAGTTTTGAGTTCAGAAGAGAAAAGTAGAGAGTTAATTACTTAAAATTATATAAAATATGAGTTTAATTTTTACTGTTTACCATACTTGTCATTTAGAGGGATCGTTAATTTCTATATTTGAGAATTCACCGTACAGGTGTATTACCACAACTCCACAATGGTTAGGAAATGGATATTACTTTTGGACTGATAGTGAATTCTTTGCTCATAAATGGGGATTACTAAAAGATAAATATCCTAAAGGATATGCTATTACTGAGTATTTGGTTGATATTCCTAAGGATTCATTTTTAGATCTAGTTGGTAATGTGAAAGATCAACTTTTTTTTGTGAAACAAATACAAATATATGCTGAACGAATGGGGAGAGAGTTAGGTTCTAAATCAGATGCTAGAAATATTCCTATATCTAAGGTTTTAGATCACTTTCGCGTAATATCTAAAGATGATCAACATAAATTTAGATACGATGCAGTAAAAGCTATGGACTATAGTAGCACAGATACTTATTTATATAAATTTACAGAAGAAAAAAAACAAAAAGAGTTAATTCCAATACCTTCTAGACAACAACTATTTTTGAATGATCTACGTTTCCTAAAAAATAAAAAACTATTTTGTGCGAAAAGAATAGAAGTTGGAAAGTATAAAAGTATTTTTATAAGTAATAAAGAACAATTCATCTTTAATTATAAAGGTAACTAAAATGAATGATAAATACAATGCGTTACAAAATACTACTGATTGGATTGTTAACTCATCATCAGAAGAATTTATGTCAACATTCAAAACTCTAAATGATAACTACTCAGGAATGACGATTGGTGAGTTTATTGATTATTTCATTGAACAGTCAGAAAGTAATTGTGTTGAGTATGATATTATTACTACTGAAAACTTCATTTTCGGGTTAGAAGAGCTGATGGTAGATAAACAATATGAATGGCGAAATATTTTTTTTCCAGAAAAAGCTTATGTAGGTAATATAGAGTTTGTTGATATTAGAAATATAAAACTAATTGATAGAGAACAGGAATGTACTGATTTATATGATGCAGCAAATGATAATATTTATGATTATTCTTTAGCTGCATAATTTAAGAAAAGAGGTAATAAATGTTTAACAAACCAATTTCCTTACAGTTAAAACACTTTAATGTTCAAGAATTGTATTTAACTAAAATAAAAGATGAATTAAACCAAAATGAAAATGGTTTTTCATTAGGCGTTGCTATTGGTATTCTTGATGAAATTGATGATTTACAAAATGCACAACATTTTGCTGTGACATTTAAATCTGAATTTCAGATTAAAGAAGGGTTTATATTAAAAGTTGAATATCAATCAATTTTTGAAACTGATACTCCTATTGATGAGGAAGTAAAGAAAAGTAAGTTTCTTACGGTAAATGCTCCAGCTATTGCTTTTCCATTCTTTAGAGCATTTATAGCTACATTTTTAACTAATTCAGGTTTTGAACCAATAATACTACCATCCATTAATTTTATGAAGTTAAGTGAACAAAATGGGTAGTTATTTTTATATCTAAAGGGATTCTAATAAGGAACTTGACAAGCTGTATTTAATACAAATTTGTAAGGCATAGCTTTCCAGTAAATTATGCAACTAGCCAAAATGTAACTTTATTCAACCATCAATCAGCACACATTAATAGGTGCGTAGCGAATATTTAGGTAGCGGAAAAATTCATTTGATGAATCTCTCTTGTTTTAATATTTACGATTTACCTTATTAAAAAAATGATCCTTTCATAAATTCCTTATGAGTAATGGTATTTGAGACGTAAACGCTTTGAGTCGATTTGGATTTTCTGATGGCTGGTCTTTTGTGTCTAGCGTTTAGCAAATCTTGAATACCTTTTTCACTTAACTGAAGAAGCTTTTCATCTTTTAAAAGCTCATCGTTTGGGGAATCTCGATAATACCTATAATGTCAGCTGTTGGCATTGTGGCATCCGCTACGAAGCCTATTTTCTTCCTTCTAGCAAGTAATGGCAGTGCAAACATTGCCAGAATCGTTTTTCGAACAAAAGTGGAACGATTTTTCAGAACGCCAAACTTTCCCTAAAAAAAGTTATTGGAAGCCATTTACTGTTTTGTGATTAAAAGTAAGGGTATTTCTTCTATTGAGTTTTCATACTTCCTTAACGTGCAATATAAGACCTTGTTGGCGTTGTTGTATAAACTTCGTGAAGCGATTGAAAAGACACAAGATATTAGTAAAAATATCGTTCTATAGATGGTATCACGAAGAACCTTGTGGAATTCTTCTTTTTACCAGATTCAGACGAATGATTATGGGTTTTTATCATAAGATGGGAATAACTATATATTGCACTACACCCATGAAGCCACATGTTGTGAGATACAAATAAAGGCAAATTCGACAACGTACTAAAACGTTGCTTGAACACTAAACCATCACGTGATTTAGCAGACTACTGGCAGAGAAATAAGAAAAGCTTACAAAATTTGGATTGGAAAGTTTGTGTTTAGAAGCATCAAACGATAACCAGTATTTAGCTGTTGCCTAAATAATTCAAAAAAACACAAGGAATTCCAATGGAAACAATGACACACTTGTCACTCAACGTGGATTTAAAAAAGATGGACTACGAGTCTTTCAAAACCTTTATGCGTGAACTGGCTCAGAGGTATTCGAATGTCAAAGATTATGCTTACTTACTGTTCTTTCTCAATTTAGGACAGTTAGTAAAAGTCGTTAGTACTTTACCTCGTCACTCACTTGTCTTTTATGGTGCGTATGAAATTGCTGATAACCAAGCTATCGTTGCCATCTTTGGAATACAATTTACTTATGAAATGTTTGAAACGGAGGGCGGCATACCGTATCAAATGATCTGTATTATCTGTGTAGTGTTGCCTGAGATAAAGTTTATCTACATTGCCCGACCATCTCACTCAACCTGAATATGCTGCACTTTTTGAACAAGCTTATCCTACAATGATGGAGTAAATGCTATTAAGGACATAGAGATAAACTCTCTAGAAGAAAATGGAAAAATAAACGCAAGAGTATAGAATACGCAATAGAAAAATAATGCCCTTATAAAAATAAGGGCTTTTTTATGTGAATTTAGTCAATTTTCAGACTTTGTGAAGATGCTACATAATACAGAAATTTTCCACCGCACTTATATTTTAATGAATTACTTCACTTCAGCCAAAATTCTGGTGAGTAATTGCCAGTAGGTTTGTACGGCGGGGATATGCACTTTTTCATCAGGGGAATGAGCATTGATAATAGTTGGGCCGATAGAAACTACGTCTAAATTAGGGTAGATTTTTTTCAGCAAGCCACATTCTAACCCTGCGTGAATCACTTTTATTTCAGGTTGATGGCCTAAAATCTCCGCGTAAATTTGGCTGGTTAAGGCTAAGATTTTGCTGTCTGGGTGAGGTTCCCAACCTGGGTAATTGCCAGCGAAATTGACGCTTGCGCCACAAAGTGCGGTCAAAGATTTCAGCATTTCTTGCACATAATATTTGCCGCTTTCAATTAATGAGCGAATTAAAATTGTGGCGTTCACTTGGTTGTCTGAGGTTTTTAGCACGCCTAAACTGAGTGAGGTTTCCACTACATTTTCTACTGCATCACTGTAACGAATCACGCCGTTTGGTAAGGCATTAAATAGGTTGATTACGTTATTTTGTGAATGGCTATCAAAAATATGTGCTGGTTTTTCAACAGGTTGTAAGAACAAGCTCAGATTGGGTTCGGCAATGGCTAATTCTGTTTTTAATAAAACTTCAAAATTTTCCACCGCACTTTGTAATGGGGCAACATCACCGTCAATAGATAGGGTAATAAAGGCTTCACGGGGAATGGCATTGCGAACAGAACCACCATTGATTTGGCTGATGGCAAATTCAATGTGCGAATAATGTTGATTGAGATGAGCAAGGAAACGCACAAGGGTTTTGATCGCATTCACACGTCCCGTATGAATATCCACGCCAGAATGTCCGCCTCTCAAGCCTTTTAACACGAGCTGATAGCTGTTCGCGTAAGGGTTGGCGATTTGTTGTACAGGAATGGTTAAATCGGCATTGATGCCACCCGCACAGCCAATATAAATTTCGCCGTTTTCTTCGGTGTCGGTGTTGATCATTAGCTGGCTTTTCAACCAATTTGGACGCAAACCAATCGCCCCTTCCATTCCTTGCTCTTCGGTCATTGTGAGCAACACTTCTAACTCTGGGTGAGCAAGATTTTCATCTTCTAATGCGGCAAGGGCAGAAGCCAAGCCGATACCGTTATCCGCCCCTAAGGTTGTGCCTTTGGCAGTTACCCATTCGCCCTCAATATAGGGTTGGATTGGGTCGGTTTGGAAATTGTGTGGCGTGTCTTCATTCGCCTGAGGTACCATATCAAGGTGAGCTTGTAGCACCACTGACGGGCGGTTTTCCATTCCCTTCGTGGCTGGTTTGCGGATTAAAATATTGCCGACTTCATCACGTTCGACAAAAAACTGTTTTTCTTTCGCCCAATTTACGATGAAATTAGCCAGTGCTTCTTCGTGATAAGAGGGGTGAGGAATGGCACAAATTTGATCGAACCATTTCCACAACAAGGTAGGTTGAAGTTGTTGGATTTCAGACATAGTTTTTTCCTCAAATGAAAAAAATTCATCAAAATAATAGCATAAAAATTGGTTTCAAGTTATCCTAACGCAATTTTATTTATTGGGCGGTTTCCGCTCCTTTCTTAAGTTAAGGTGAGTTATGAGTGAAAAATATGTTGTGACTTGGGATATGTTCCATATGCACGCACGCAAATTATCTGAACGTTTATTGCCAGCATCACAATGGAAAGGCATTATTGCAGTGAGCCGTGGGGGATTGTTTCCTGCTGCGGTATTGGCGCGTGAATTGAGCATTCGCCACGTTGAAACTGTGTGTATCGCAAGCTACGATCATAATCAGCAAGGCGAATTAAATGTTTTACACGCTGCGCAAGTGCCTAACGGCGGCGAAGGCTTTATCGTGGTCGATGATTTAGTGGATACTGGCAACACAGCGCGTGCCATTCGTGAACTTTATCCAAATGCCCGTTTTGTAACGGTTTTTGCAAAACCGGCAGGGGCGGATTTAGTGGACGATTATGTAATCGATATTCCACAAAACACTTGGATTGAACAGCCTTGGGATATGGGCATCACTTTCGTTCCACCATTGGCGAGAAAATAATTTGTGATAAACGCTGGGCTTGCCAGCGTTTTTTATAGAAGTTAAAAGATGAGTGCGTTTAATCATTATCTGGAAATGCAAGAGCATTTTCTTTATGTGCCTTATTACCATCACCACCGCCGTGTGCGCGTGTTGCTGCCAAAAGATTATCACAACGAACCTTGGCAGCATTACCCTGTGCTTTATATGCACGATGGGCAAAATGTGTTTTATAGCAAAGAATCCTATTCGGGCCATTCGTGGAAAATTATTCCTACCATTAAGCATTATCAACATTTGCCGAAACTCATTATTGTCGGCATTGATAATGCAGGGGCGGAACGGCTGAACGAATATGCCCCTTGGCGGACGGATGTGGGCAATAACGATGACGTGCGCAATGTGGGCGGACGTGGTGCGGAATATGCGCAATGGGTGGTTAATGAGGTTAAAACATTTATCGATAAAACCTACCGCACTTTGCCAAATGCAGAAAACACCTTGCTTGCTGGTAGCTCAATGGGTGGCATTATCACCGCTTATATGGGCGCGGCGTATCCGCACATTTTTGGACACTTGGGCGTGTTTTCCCTTGCATCTTGGTTTAGTGAGCCTGCGTTTATGCACTTTATTCATCATCACCCTTTACAACCACAAAGCCGTGTATTTATCCAAGTTGGTACAAATGAAGGCGATGAAATGGATTCACAATTTATTTCTAATATGAACCAAGCCTACATTGATTGCACCCTGCGTTATTATCAGGCTTTGTTACGCACAGGGCAGCCGCTCGACCATATCCGTTTACGCATTATGGCAAACGAAATCCACCACGAAATGCACTGGGCAGATCATTTTGTCGAGTTTTTGCATTTTGCGTTGTTGGGTAAATAGCTTCAATAAGTGAAAAAGCGGAATATCAATCCGCTTTTTCTATTTTAATAGCCCATGTTCTTCCAACTTCCCTAAGAAATAAGGCATTTGTACGCGCCACCAAGGCCAGTCGTGGTCCACATCTGTTCCCCAAAAGTCAAACCAAGCGGGAATATCTTTGGCTTGGAAGGCTTGTTGTAAGCGAGCGGTGTCGGCGATGTGTTGTTCTTCCCAAGCACCTTGCCCAACGGCGATTATGTAATAGTTTTGGCGGTAGCGCTCTAAAAACCACGGATCGTTTTGATTCCATAAATAATCAATGGGGGAATTAAAATAGACTTCCGCGTTGTCGTGAAATTCTCCTGTGAAGAAACGCGCATCATACACGCCACTTAAGGCGATGGCAGTATCAAAAAGATCAGGGTGACGTAAGGCGAAATTTATGGTGTGGAATGCGCCCATACTACAACCAGTGGCGATCATTGCACCTTGCCATTGGGACTCAAAGCGAATTAATGGCACTAACTCATTGATAATATAGCGATCATAAGCATTGTGTGCCTGCGCCATATCTTGCCCTGATTTGTGATCCGCGAGCCAAGATTCCTTATCAAAAGAATCAGGGGTGTAAAATTTGAGTAAACCGCGTTCAATGAAAGAACGGCAGGCGTCAATCATTCCAAAATTGCCATATTCGTTTTCATTTCCCCCTGATGAAGGAAAAACAATCACAGGTTTGCCGCTGTGGCCATAGACATTAAAAGGCATTTCGCGGCCAAGTTCTCCGCTCCAATGATGACGGCGTTCAAAAAACATTTTTCCTCCTAGTGTTTTTGATGAGCAAATTGAATAATTTCACGCATTTGTTCAAGGCTTGGCGTGCGTGCCAATATTCCTTCTTCCCCCATAATTTTGGCAAATACGCCCGGCACTTGCTGTACGCTAATGATATTGTGTGGAAATTTTTCGCACACTTCGGCAATGGAATGAGCATAATGCTGATTTGCCTTGCGAGAGATATACACCACATTCCAAGGGTGCGAAATTTGCGCGTGGAATTGGTTGTCTTTCACAATATGCGCATATTCATTGAATACATCGAAATCATTGGCATAATTCCACATATCAATGGTTAAACCACCCGGTGGGCGACA
Source organism: Avibacterium endocarditidis (assembly GCF_965138825.1). Classification (NCBI taxonomy): domain Bacteria; kingdom Pseudomonadati; phylum Pseudomonadota; class Gammaproteobacteria; order Pasteurellales; family Pasteurellaceae; genus Avibacterium; species Avibacterium endocarditidis. Next base: position 11,693 of record NZ_CBCSDH010000015.1, on the reverse strand, counting down.
ATTCACCTCTAATGGCAATAATTCGTTAGTTTTCTTCACACGGAAAAACTCGAAATGAAAGAACCGCTCTTTCACATTAAAGGCTTTGACGCATTGTTTGCCGAGTTCCACCAATTTTGGCGAAATTTCACGAGGAACGTAATAGAACATATCGCCATCTTTTTCTACGGTATCCAGCACCGCTTCGGAATATTCAAGGCTGGAATAAAACACAATATTGCCATCGCGATCCGTTAAGCCGTCAAAGGTAACAATATCGCCGTCAATAAATTCTTCCATAATGTATTCCACGTTGGGATTTTTATGGCTGAAGAAGTTTTCCAATTCTTGCGCATTTTTAATCTTATAAGTATCGCTCGCGCCCACGCCAGAATTCGGTTTGATAATCACGGGATAATGCAATTCGTGTGCTAATTTTCTGGCATCTTCATCGCTTTCAAATACACGTCCTTTCGCCACTTTTAAGCCCGTTTGGCGGAAGATTTCTTTCATTTTTGATTTGGTTTTAATGGATTTCATATCTTCATTTTTATAACCAAATACATTGAAATCAGTGCGAAGTTTCGCGTCTAGCTCAAGCCAATATTCATTGTGCGATTCAATGCGATCAATACGCCCATATTTATGCGCAAAATAGCCCAGCGCGCGATAAACCTGATCGTAATCTTCCATATTATCCACGCGATAATATTCCGTCAGCGCATTGCGCAAATTTTCACTTAGTTGCTCATAAGGCGTATCGGCAATGCCTAAGGTGTTGAAACCATTTTCCCGCAAGCGCACGGCAAAGGTTTCAAAATTGGTTGGGAAATGGGGTGAAATCATCACAAAGTTTAGTGGTCTTGACATAGACTATCCCTCAATCTAAAAAATAACGAAAACGATTGCATTATACAAAAAATCATCAAGTGATAAAAGCAACAACATATAAATTTGAATAAATTGGATTATTTATTCTTTATTTTTTAGATGTAAACAGAGGGTAATAAATTTAAATATCACTGCGATAAGTAATATATTTACAATGATTTTCTCTATCGTATTTTTAGGCTTCTTATAAATATTTCATAGATTAAATCATAGGTTAAATTATTAGTATTAAGGATTTTATAAAACTCATATTACAATAATTATATCAAGGTTAGCTTTATAGATTTATACATCGATCAGCACTTTCAATAGTAGATTGACGATGGGCAACTATTACTCTAGTTATTTTTAGTTTAGCTATTGCATCATTAATTTTTCTTTCATTTTCTTCATCAAGATGACTTGTTGCTTCATCCATAAAAAGAATTTTAGGCCTTTTATAGAGAGCTCGCGCAATAAATAATCTTTGTCTTTGCCCTCCTGAAAGGTTATTGCCTAGTTCTCCAAGCAACGTTTCATAATTCATTGGCATCTTCATTATTTCATTATGAATTTGCGCTTGTTTTGCACATTGAATGGCAAATTCTTTATCATACTGATTATCAAAGCAGACAATATTTTCTAAAATTGAGCCAGAGAAAAACTTATCTTCTTGTAACACCGTTGCAATATGTTGGCGATAATGTGAACTATCTAAGTTTTTAATATCAATATTATTGATATAAATTTCTCCTTTTGTTGGTCTCAAGAGTCCCGACATTAATTTTAGTAAGGTTGTTTTACCTGCGCCTGATTTCGCGGAGATTGCTATGCTTTCTCCAGCATTAACTTCTAAATTTAAATTATCAAGAATAGGTTGTGTAAATTGATCATATTGAAAGGTAAGATTTTTCACTAAAATAGATAAACCTTTTTGTTCTTCTGATAAAGAAAATGGTGAGGAGTGTATGCTATTTTCAATTTCAGTTAAAGCAATATCGGCAATCCTTTCTCTGTGTAAAGAAAGCATTTTAAAATTAAAGAAAATATTAATTAGGTTTCCCATTCTGGAGGAAAAGGAGCCTCTATAGGAATTAAATGCCATAAACATTCCAACTGTCATCATATTATCCATAACAATTGTTGCACCAATCCATAAGATTAAAATTTGTTCTAAGGTAGAAATAAAAGTATGAATGCCAGAAAAAAGCATATCTAACTTCGTTACTCTAATTGATGTATTAAAAGCATCAGCATTCAATGACATCCAATATTCTTCTCTCTTTTTATTTAATCCAAGAGATTTTATTGTTGCGATACCATAAAGCGTTTCCATAAAATGAGAAGTAGATTTTGCACTCTTAATAATTTGCTCTTCTGTAATCTGGCGGTAAGTAAAATAGGTTACAAACCGAAGTATTAAATAGATAATGGAAAAAGTTATCACTACCCAAGTTAGCCATCCTCCATAAAGGAACATCATAATAGTAACGCTGATAGTCATAATTAAATCAATGATTGTAGTTACTATGCTATTAGTAAGTGTATTTTGTATTTTTCTAAGTGAATCAAAACGTGATTGAATATCACCAACTTGACGTTTCTCAAAAAAATCTAAAGGAAGTTTTAACAAATGAGAAAAAAAGCTGCTTGTCCATTGAAAATCGATTAGATAATTCATTTTTAATGAAATCCAAGCTCTTGACATACTCACCACGCTTCTAAAGAGCGTAAATAAAAAAAGACCTAAACAAATAATTAATAACAAGGATTGATCTTTAGCTTTTAAAACGTGATCTATCACTAATTGGGTGCCAATAGGCATTAATAGCGCAATTAATTCAATTAACAGAGAAAGAGAAAATATCTTTAATAATGCACCTTTTATACCAGAAATATTTTTAAATGTTTCATAAAGGCTAATTTTCTCATTATCATTAGATTTCTCAAATTTTACCTCTGACCAAGCTTCTAAGGCTACCCCTGTAAAATGTTTTGAACATTCTGCAAAAGAGATGTTCTTTTTACCAAAAGCGGGATCAAAAATAACAACAGATTTATCTTTTACCTTGGTTAAAACAACAAAATGATTAAAATCCCAATGTAAAATACAAGGTAAACGTAACAATTTTAATTCATCAAGTTCAAGTGAAAGTGGGCGAGTAATTAATTTAAGATCTTGTGCAATATCAATTAAATTTTTTAATGTGGCACCTTTAGAAGAAATACCATATTTACTACGAAGTTGAAAAAGATTAGATTCTCCTCCATAAAAGCCAGCTATCATCGCTAGGCAAGCCAATCCGCATTCTGCCGATTCTGTTTGTAATACGAGAGGAACTTTTCTAAAGAATGAAAAATTAAGTTTATCTAACATATCCCTGTTTTCCTATATTTTTATTCTTTTTCCATATTTTTGGTTAAACCATAAAATGGTAAAAACATCCATTCATATAGCTTTCGTTTTTCTAAAAATAGGGTTGCCTCAGCTTTCATACCGCTTAAAAATGCTAATGAGGTATGGTTATAAGAGACATTTTGGTCAGGTATTTCTACAACAATTTTATATAATGGGTTATTAGGATCTGTACTAGGAACATTCTTATAAAAAGCAAGCTCTTGCAGAGAAGCAGGAACAGTCGAAATATATTTAATAGTGCCATCAAACTGTCCAAATTTTTCGAAGGGAAAAGCTTCGTAGCGAATACTGATTTTATTTTCAGGTTTAACAAAAGAAATTGCGCTATTAGGCACCCACATTACTAACTGATATTCGCCTTTATTAGCTGGTATTAGTTGAGCCAAAGCATCTCCTTCACGAATAATTTGCCCCACAGTTGCACTGATTGATTCAATTAACCCATCTAGCGGAGCATTAACAATCAGCTCTGAAACAGATTCAAATTCAAGTAAACGAATTTCAAGATCATTTTGTTGTAATTCATAACGAATAATCTGGTTTTGAAAATCGGTTCTACGACTCTCAATTTCATTTTCTAGCCCTATAATGACAGTTTCTTGTTGGATTAATTTTTCTTGTAAATTGTTGCGTAAAGATTTTTGATCGAAATAACGCGAACGTTGCAGAGCCACCTCATCATTAGAGGAATAGCCTTTTTTCATCAATTTTTCATATTTTTCTAATGTAATGCGGTATTCTTCTGTGCTTGCGGAAACTTCATTTAAATATATTTTTGTTTCATTATAGATTTTACGGTTTTTGTCAATTTGCTTTTGTAGGTTTGTTAAGGTTTCAGTCTGATTACTTTTAACTAACGTTATAATTTCACTAAGTTTTTCTAGCTGCGCTTTTATTGCATTAATTGAATTAATACCAACATTACCACTATCTGTGATACGATCTAATGTAATTTTAAATAGCGGATCTCCCTTTTTTACTAGTTGATTTATTTTAATATAACTTTCTGAAATATAACCAGATTTAGATGCTGAAAGTATGATTGGGTGAGGTTGCATCACAACTTCACCGTAAACAATTTCGCGGCGGGTGTAACTACCAAAAGTAACGTATAAAATAAAAGAAGCCACAATGAAAATGGAAATAGAAAAAACTAACCAACTTGGAATCTTGGAAAACAATACAGCATTACTTTTCCATTTCTGATGTTCTAGGGCTTCTTTTCTAAACATAAATCTAATTTATAAAAATGATGAATAATAGATACCTAGGAGAATAATGATAAAAGAATCTATTTTTCTATTAAAATCTAAATACTTACTAATATCATCTCCACTATATATTATCTTTAATATATAGTTAACTAATATTAAACTAATATATGCAAGATTTATATAAAGAGGAAAAACGCCTAAATACAAAAATAAAATGTTTATAAAAACATTTGAGACAATAATATGCATCCAGCTTTTCATATCATTTTTTATCTGCAATACCGATAGCCGCTCCACTTAAAAATCCTACTCTTGGAGCTAAATACTTAGCTGCCGTAGAAGCTCAAATAATACCTGATACAGCTCCTGCAGCAATACTTGTTCCTAATCCAGACTATGTAAAATGACCTGATATAGCTGAATTTCCTAAATATCCAAGCCCACCAATAACTTTTTGCATATCTATATTATTGAAATTTCTCATAGCATTTTCGCCTTATTATGAGTTACCTATCATTTGATGACCTTGTGAAAGCCTTCTAAATATATTATTAATATACTAATAAAACATTTTACTATTTATTTCTTAATTCACTTTCCTAAAAAATAGTAGATAAATGCTCAAAGCAACTAGAGGATCTGCTATCCATCTATTTACTTCAAATGGAAATAAAGGATAAATAAAAGTTGATAAGAAAAAGAAAAAAAATGAAAACATAAGTGTTGGGAATATATATTTTTTCATAGTTTCTCCTAAGTAATAAAGCATCACATAAGCATATGATGCTTTATTTTCAATTAAAATTAATCTCCATAAAATGAAGTATTTTCTCTTATAAATTTGTCAGGATTAGAATTAAAACTATTTACTAGTTTCTCATTTTCCTTATTATAGTGTTTATATGTGGCATTCTTTAGAGGGTTAAGGAATATCTCATTTAAAGCCAAACCACCAAAAGCACTGGCTATATATCCCCACATCCCACCATGAATTGATTGTACTTCGTCAGTGTTTAATTTTTTCATAAAATTTCTCCTATTTTTTACTTTCTCATACATTCATTGTATCTAATTTCCTGTAAAACTGGATCAGAGAATTTAATTGTACCATTCTGATAATTCATTTCTATATGGCGTGAATAATTTAAACATTTACCTTTATTAAAATCATATTCTTCATTTTTCTTGGATAACATAGATGTACAAGAAATTAATAGAATACAACTGAGTAAAGTTAAGATGTTTCTAAGAATATTCATCATTAAAACCCTATAGATATATTAATACCACCTCCAGTAATTTTGGGTTTTTCACTTGGGAATTTGCTTACTGTTACACTTGGAGTAACAGAAATATTTGATGTTGGTTTAAAGGTATAGCCTCCCGAAACTCTCCCATAATTACCCCATCTTGAATGGGCACCAAAGCCAGAAAAGCTAAATGAACCGCCATTTATGTGATGTAATTCTTCATTATTTAAAGATTTCATAGTCTTTTCTCCTATGTAATTTTACTTATTTTCAAAGACCTTTATAAAAGGTCAAGTAAATGATAATGATTATCTTATTCATTATCAAGTGTTTTATATGTGATCTAAATCACAAAATTAAGAAATTTTATTAAGGAAAATTAAACTTTATAGATGTGATGAAGAATATGGTTAGTTATATAGTAGAATAATTCAGTGTTAAAAATATTTTACTTTTGTTATTTTTATGTAAAAGAATTACAAGAAGCTAACCTTTTTCCAGTTAGCTCTCTTAGCTTGTCTATAGGAGGGCTAGTATTTATATGAGGCTATTACAGATGATCTTAAAACGATATTAATCGTTCATTTTTCATTAGATAATTTCAGCGGTTGGCTGTTTTTTGCGCTGAGCGATTTATGCTCTTGGATAATATGCAGGAATGCCTGTCCGAAGCGCTCTAATTTGGTTGCGCCCACGCCGTTGATTTGTAGCATTTCGCGCTTGCTGGTGGGTTGATATTGTGCCATTTCTTGCAAGGTAGCATCGTTGAACACAATATAAGGGGGGATATTTTCCTTGTCGGCAATTTGTTTGCGTAAGAAACGCAGGCGAGCAAAGAGATCTTTGTCATAATTTTGCACCGCACTTTTTTGTGCGCTTTGTGCGGTCATAATGGAAGAAACCCTTGGCATTGCCAGCTCTAAGGGCTGTTCACCACGCAAAATTGGGCGCGCGTTTTCCGTCAGTTGTAACACCGAATGAAATTGATTCATCACTTGTTGCACAAGCCCAAGATGAATCAGTTGGCGGATCACCGATTGCCAATATTCTTTGCTTTTGTCTTTGCCAATGCCGTACACGCTGAGCTGATCGTGCTGGTTATCTTTAATTTTTTGATTTTGCATTCCGCGCAGCACGCCGATCACATAATGCACGCCGAACATTTGTCCCACACGATAAATGGTGGACATCACTTTCTGTGCGTCAATTAAGCCGTCATATTTTTTCGGCGGATCAAGGCAAATATCGCAGTTTTTGCACGGTGCTTGGCGATGTTCGCCAAAATAATTCAGCAAGACTAAACGGCGGCAGGTTTGGCTTTCGGCAAATTCACCAATGGCTTCTAATTTATGCTGTTCAATTTGGCGCTGCGGGCTTTCTGGTTTTTCCAGCAGCATTTTTTGTAACCACGCATAATCGGCAGGCTCGTAAAACAGCACCGCTTCGGCAGGTAAGTCATCACGCCCTGCGCGCCCTGTTTCTTGGTAATACGCCTCGATACTGCGCGGCAAATCAAAATGCGCCACAAATCGCACGTTAGATTTGTTAATGCCCATTCCAAAGGCAACGGTAGCCACCACCACTTGCACATTATCGCGCTGAAAGGCACGCTGCACTTGCTCGCGCTGGCTCGCTTCCATTCCTGCGTGATAGGCTTGTGCTGCCACGCCTTTTTTGCGCAAACTTTCCGCCAAGCGCTCCACTTTGTTGCGGCTGTTGCAATAAACGATACCACTTTTGCCCTTCTGCCCTAGCACAAATTGGCATAGCTGCTCCATTGGCTTAAATTTCTCCACCAAGGTATAGCGAATATTTGGGCGATCAAAACTGCCGATATAAATATGCGGATTATCCAGTTGCAAATGGTGCAAAATATCTTGCCTTGTGGCACTGTCTGCGGTGGCAGTGAGCGCCATTATCGGTGCGTTGGGAAAGCAACGTTTTAAGCCGCCAAGTTGGGTGTATTCAGGGCGGAAATCGTGTCCCCATTGGGAAATACAATGGGCTTCATCAATGGCAATAAAACTCACTTGGCAATGAGAAATAAATTGGAAAAAACTGGTTGTCATCGCCTTTTCGGGCGAAATATAAAGCAATTTGAGCTGCCCTGAAATCGCCTTATTTTGTACAATTTGCTGCTGCTCAAAGGTTTGTGTGGAATTGAGATAATCCACTTCAATTCCGTTGGCAAGCAGTTGATCCACTTGATCTTTCATTAAGGAAATCAGCGGAGAAATCACTAAGGTTAGCCCCGGAAAGCAAAGCGCAGGAATTTGATAGCAAAGGGATTTTCCGTTTCCCGTTGCCATAATCACAAGGCTATCTTGGTGTGAAAGGGCGGCGTTGATCACTTCTTCTTGTCCGTTGCGGAAAGATTGGTAACCAAAAACCTCGTTCAAAACCTTAAGTGCGGTGTTTTTTTCCATTATTTTTTGCGAAAAATTGGTTAAAAACGCACCGCACTTTGTTTATTGATGAAATGAGCCATTAGGCGAAATGCACTTGCTCGCCGTGTACGCGACAGGCTTCTTCCAAGCATTGCCAGAATAATTTGCCATCATTAGCGATCCACTCGCCATCTTTAAACGCAAAGTGAAAACCGCCTGCTTTGCTGGCAAGCCAGAGTTCAAGTAATGGCTCTTGCTTGTTTACCACCACTTGGCTACGATCAGGGAAGGTGATAGTAAACACCGAACCTTGCGTGTCGCAATCCACATCGCAATCTTGCTCTTCTAATTGTTCTTCAATTTTGAGCCAAACTTGCTCAATATTTTGATGAAATTCTGTAACGTTCATAATTTTTCCATAAGCGAAATAGGTAAGGCGGAATTATAGAGAGTTTTTGCTATTTATACAAAGTGCAAAAAAGAATAGAAATTTCTCTAAATATCGTTACTATACATAAGATTTATCATCTAAGCACAAAAACCAAGAGAAACACCAATGAAAAAACTGATTTTATGTTTAACTTTAGGGGTGATCACCCTCGCTGCCACGGGCTGCGGCGTGAAAGGCCAACTGTATTTCCCAGAAAAAGATAACGCACAAACACAACAACAATAAAGGATTGGTAATGGATTTTTTTCAGTATAAAGAGAATCAATTAATGGCAGAACAAGTGCCTGTGGCTGAAATCGCCCAGCAATTCGGCACACCCGCTTATATTTACTCCCGTGCGACCCTTGAACGCCACTGGCACGCTTTTGATAACGCCTTAGGCGATCACCCCCACCTTATTTGCTTCGCGGTGAAATCCAACCCGAACTTAGCCATTTTGAACATTATGGCGAAGCTAGGATCGGGCTTTGATATTGTTTCGCAAGGGGAATTAGAACGCGTCCTTGCAGCGGGCGGTGATGCAAGCAAAGTGGTGTTTTCTGGCGTTGCAAAATCGGAACAAGAAATTGAGCGTGCGTTAAACGTGGGCATTCGTTGCTTTAATGTTGAAAGCCTTGACGAGCTTTACCGCATTAATGAAGTCGCAGGGCGGTTAAATAAAATCGCGCCAATTTCTTTGCGCGTGAACCCTGACGTAGACGCGCACACGCACCCTTATATTTCCACAGGATTGAAAGAAAATAAATTTGGCGTGAGCGTTGATGAAGCGCGTGAAGTGTATCGCATTGCAAGCCAATTACCGCATATCAAAATCACCGGAATGGATTGCCATATTGGCTCACAACTCACGGAAATTCAACCATTCCTTGATGCCACAGATCGCTTGATCGTGCTAATGCAGCAGCTTGCTCAAGATGGCATCGAACTAAAACATTTAGATTTAGGCGGCGGCTTAGGCGTAACCTATAAAGATGAAAATGCACCGCACCCAAGTGAATATGCAAAAGCGTTATTAGCTAAATTAAAAGATTATCCAAACTTGGAAATTATTCTTGAACCAGGGCGTGCGATCACCGCCAATGCAGGGATTTTGCTCACCAAAGTAGAATACCTAAAAAGCAATGAAAGCCGTAATTTCGCCATTGTAGATACGGGAATGAACGATATGATTCGCCCTGCGTTGTATCAAGCCTATATGAATATTATTGAAGTGGATCGCAGCCTACCGCGTGAAACAAAAGTTTATGATGTGGTGGGTCCCATTTGCGAAACCTCTGATTTCTTAGGCAAACAGCGTGAACTGGCGATCGCCCAAGGGGATCTCATCGCCCAACGTTCAGCGGGGGCTTATGGTGCAAGTATGGCTTCCACCTATAATTCCCGCCCAAGAGCCATTGAAGTGATGGTGGACGGCGATCAAGCGCATCTTATCAAACGCCGCGAAACCTACCCTGAATTATGGCAGCTAGAAAGTGTATTGCCGTAAAAATAATAGAGATAACCCACCTTTTGTGGGTTATTTTTTTTAGGTTTTGATGAACGTTATATCGCTCAAAATAGAATGTAAAAATTTATATTGCTAAAATAAAGTGCGGTGCGATTTTGCTGAATTTTTCCTTCAAATAATTATTAAGGTAACCCAATGAAAAAACACTTAAAATGTTTAAATATGATGATAATAGGATTTAGTGGTATGATGATTAGGCGTGTTGAAAAATCAGGCTGGGTATCAGGCTATGAGCTTGAGTTTGTACTTTTATCGCTCATTATTTTACTTTCTATTGTTTACTTTTCTACCTTATATATTAATAAAAATACCATTAAACCGAATAATCCATTTAATGACTTAAATGCAAAAGGCCGTAATGTACTTTTGTTTTATTTTGCTTGTTGTTTAATGATTTTTTATCTATGCTATTTTTGGAGTAAAAAATATAGCTTGGATACGTCTTTAGCCTTAATCTATTTTATTATTTTAGGTGTAATATTGAGCTTCTTTTATACTAAAATTCTCCGCTTTGTTAAGAAAAATTATTCTTTAGATAAAAAAGAAGGGGCTGTATTAGATTAACAGTTATGTTAGTTATATAAAAATAAAGAAATTTATACAGAGAAAACTGCTAGAGTTTTTTGTGCTTGAAATGACAGCCCGTTCAGCAGCAAATTTACTAGAAATTACTCCTAATTCTGCCGCCTTATTTTATCGTAAGATCAGAGGGGTGATTAGCGACCATTTAGTTCAAGATGCCAATTTAGTAGATGTAAAAATCATATTAATAATGGGATTGAAAATTTTTGGAGTCAGTCTAAACGAGCACTAAGAAAATATAACGGAATTAACAAGAAATCTTTTCCGTTATCCTTGAAAGAATGTGAATTTCGGTTTAACTTTGGCACACCAAAAGAATTGCTAAAAACACTGCGATTTTGGTGTGGAATTTAGGGTTAACATAGTACAATTCCAAAGATTTTTATAACGTTCCAATAAAAAGTAAGGGGCTGTAGTAGATTAGCAACAATGCTATACTACAAAAATGAAGATAACACATTGTAAATTAAAGAAATCTATACAGAAAAAACTGCTTGAGTTTTTTGTCGCAGAAGTTACTGCAAGAACGGCAGCAAATTTGCTAGATATTCAACCGAATACAGCNGCTTTGTTCTACCATAAAATCAGGCTTGTGATTGNCTATCATTTATCCCTTGAAGTTAANGAGATTTTTGAGGGGGAAATTGAACTAGACGAAAGCTATTTTGGTGGTCATCGAAAGGGAAAAGGAGGGTGAGGAGCGGCTGGAAAAGTTGCTGTTTTTGGGTGACTAAAACGACAAGGAAAGGTATTTACTGTTGTGGTTGAAAACACCAAGAGTGAAACATTACTCCCTGTTATTAAAAGAAAAATCAAGCCTGATAGCTGGGTTTATACGGACACTTATCGCAGTTATGATGCGCTTGATGTGAGTGAATTTCACCACGAACGAATCAATCATTCCGAGCTATTTGNGGTGAAACAAAATCATATTAATGGCATTGAAAATTTTTGGAATCAGGCGAAGCGGATACTGCGAAAATATAATGGAATTAACCGAAAAAACTTTCCTTTATTCTTGAAGGAATGTGAAT
>NZ_CBCSDH010000014.1:0-52246 GCF_965138825.1 Avibacterium endocarditidis | reverse complement strand
TATTAATGGCATTGAAAATTTTTGGAATCAGGCGAAGCGGATACTGCGAAAATATAATGGAATTAACCGAAAAAACTTTCCTTTATTCTTGAAGGAATGTGAATTTCGGTTTAACTTTGAGACACCAAAAGAGCAGTTAAAAATATTGCGAAAATGGTGTGAAATTTAGGGCTAATCTACTACAGCCCCATGAGTTATTTGCCCTACACGCTGAAAAGGATATGACAACCCTTGTTAAACATGACCAAAAAAATCACATCGAAAACCACCGCACTTTAACGGTTAACGGTAACCAACGTACTCAAATTGACCAAGGCAGAACCACCCAAATCACCACCGGTAATGACATCAAAACCGTCTTAGCGGGAAACAATCTTGAAACCATCAGCTTACTTAAAGCTATCCAAGCGAAAGAGATTTTCAACTACGCTCACGACCGCATTGAGCTTGAAGTGGGCAAACAAACCAGCCTGACGATGGACAATGAAAAGATTCTCCTTCGCTTTGGTAAAAACACGATTTTGATGAATGAAGAAGGGATTTGGTTGGATGGCGTGCATATTGGGATGCAGGAGACAGAAGTCGAATTAGCCTCAAACCAATCGCAATATCAAGATAAAAAAATGACTTTACAATATGCAGATATCTATGGAAAATCCCCACAAGGAGAAGAAATCACCCTCACCCCCTCTAAATCGGGTCAGTCGCTTCAACTTACTGCAGATAGCCAAGGGAAAATAGAGATAGAAGACACGAGTCTCAACTTTTTTACTGCAACTCAGTCAACAAGGGAGAAAAAGTAGATGTCATCAGCAGCGCATCACAATGAAACTTCAACAAGAAGAAAAGAAGTTCGTTATATTTTCTTACCTGGAGAACCTGTTGAAAAGCTCGCTCGTTCTTGTGATTACACTATTTTATTAGGCTCTGTACAAGAAGTTGTGTTCAACTTCCAAACGAAATTATTTACGGATTTAACCGTTGAAATTCTCCCAAGTGAAAAAGATAGTAACAATTTTAGACTCAATGCCGTTTATGATAAACAAACCAAGAAATTAATACATGGTAACTTCTCTATTTCAAATCAAGGCATTCCCTACCGTGTCCAAGTGAGCCGATTTTTTGATGGCACATTTATTGTTCGCTCAAAAGATAAAGAACTGGGACGATACAAAACCACCAGAATAGGCATTCAGACCGAAGAAATAGAAAAACCAGATTTATGGCTAGAGCCTATGTATATTGGATTTTCAGATGTGCCCGACATTAATCAACTACATGGCATTCATAAGGACCATCAACAAAGTGCTTATAAATGGGTAAAAACGCTTGATCAATTTAATCATCAGGATGTATTTAACCCCCTCTATCAACCTGAACGCGTTCTTCAGGCTTTTGATGAATTATGGAAAGATAATGGTTATGCTTGCATCAAAAATGAACCTGAGGAAGTTGGTGTATTCATTTTTTTAGAACCTAAGAAAATATTCAAAAATAAAATCAATGTTCCTCTATCAATTGATCCTTATGGAAGTATTGCCCATAAATATAAAATCGCTCAAGAGATTTCATTAAATGAATTAGATGAATTGAAACTAATTTTAAAACAAGGAGAATATGATGAATTAGAAAATATTTTGCAATACTATGGATTAATCTATCCGACTATTGATTATCTTTCATCTAATAAAAAGTTACTTTCTCTATCTAATAGAAAAATTCAGATAAAATGGGTTAAAGGATACGTTTGTATTGCATTTAAAGAAAGTATCCCAGCCCCTTTGCCTAGTGGAGGACTATCTAGTAAGAGCTATTCCAGTTTAGGAGGTTTTCATATCAGTAAAAATATGACAAGAACGAAATTCGCATTCCAAGAAGTAACAAATTTATCTAACACATTAAAAGGAACTTTTAGCAAATTGTCGACTCTTGCATTTTTCTTAGATGTATGGGGAGATTATGAAGATATTATGAATTCTCAAGAAGGGTCAAAAAGTATTGTTGAATTGCTTGGAATGGTTGGCATTAATTTAATATCTGCTATTTTAGGATATTATTCATCTTCCTTTATAATATCAACCATTATGGCTGGATTAGCTACTGTAACTACGACAATACCAATATTCTTTGTTATTATGGGCGGCGCACTAATTATAACAGCCATATCTATAATATACTCCAAAGTTTCTAACCAAGGAAAAATCATTCTACACAAAGCATTTGAGTAACATAGTATGAGCAAATCAAAAATAATATTATTACCCCATAATAGAATATCTAAATACTCTTTAATTGCATTTTTTATGATGTTTACATTTGTATTTTCACATCAGTTAATTATATATAATAGCTTTGAACATGGCCGATTAAAGCACATACTTTATACATATGTAACATTTGAGGGGATATACCTTTCATGTTTTTATCTACTACTTAATTTCCTGAATAAAAATGGCAAGGTAATACCCTCCATGATTATAAGAAGTGCATTTTTCAACATGCCAACCACAACTTTCATCTTGTTTTTCCCAACTGTTTTAATTCAGATTATCAACAACAAATATTTTTTAATATTCTTTCTTCTATACTTATCACTCACTCTCTTTATATCTTTTCTCTATACATATGAATATAATGATAACAATCTCATAGAAAGAAGTAAAAAACATTGGTTAAAAAAAGAAGAGAAGAATAACGAGACGCTATTTATAAATGATTACTCATTACCAAAACTACTACAGTGGAATAACATGTTTTTCTTAATTTGGTTTCTTCCATCAACAGCATTAATCCTTTTTTATTTCATAGTGAGATTTAATCAAAAATATGACATCTATTATTCTACTGGCATAATGTTATTCACCACTACCTTTATATATCCAACATTTTGTTACTGGGGAATAATAATAAAAACCTATTTAAACAAAAAGAAAAAACACTAATAAAAAATAATAGATTGAGTTATTTAAAGTCAAAAAAGAGTCTAATCTCTCAAAAATCCCCTTACAATACTATCCTTTTGGAACACCAGTCGAGCGCTATAAAACAGCACAAACAGTTGAAGTAAGGGAATTAGAACATATCCTTGAAGATAAAGAATATAAGGAGCTTATAGAGATTCTCCAATATTACTCTAACGATGACATGACTTTAGTTAAAGATACAATTGATTACACATTAGAAAATAAACATTGGATAAAAGCAATAAATCATAAAGTCGAAGTAAAATGGATAAACGGATATTTAGCCATTGTATTTAAAGGAAAAACTCCTGCTTTTGGATTTAGATATGCGGGATTAGCGCATGAAAAATTAAAAGGTATAACCGGAGGGCTTCATATTAGTAAAAATATTAAACGGGTTTGGCTATCCGCAAAAGAAGTACTATCCATCAAATCATTAGCTAAAACAAATTTCTCCGGCCCATTAGCCGTAACAGGATTCGTGATTGATGTCATTTTGGATTATGATACAGTGATGTTGGATGAATCAGGGAGTCGAGATATTGTAGAGTTATTAGGAAGAATTGGATTATCTTTTTTGGGCGGAATGGCTACTGTATCAATAAGATCTATACTAACACCTTTACTAATAGCGGTGATTAGAACTCCTCATGCTGCAATAGTTTTTCTTATTGGTGGAGCAGTAATAGTTATTACAGGCTATTTTATAAACAAATCAGTTAATCATATTAAGGAGAAAATATGGGAATAAAATATTTTAATAGAGAAAATAAATACATTTTCAATATACATGGAGAAATACCTTTCCCGTTAAAATTTACTTTCCTAGCCTTATTATTTATAATTTTTCTGCACATTATAATGCTTCTTGCTATCGACTTAAATATTCCTAATACAGAGAAAACCTATTTAACTTTTTATCTGGTTATATTTGATTTTTATGTATAGGAGGATATTATTTCATCACCAAATATTTAAAAAGAAAAAAACATATCATTACTTTAATGTATTTACATTCTACTTTTCTTGGCTTTGGCGTTAAATTTATCTTTATGTTCCTTCCGCTACATATTGCTGTTTTCTTTCTACACCCAGAATTATATTTTAATATATCATACATGTTACTTTTTTATTTTTTATTGCAACTGGTTATGTAATAATGATAGATGACGATAAATTTTTTAATGACAGCCTACTAATTTATAAAGAAAAAAAGAAAGATGAAGGTTATAGACTTTCTCTAGAAAACTTATTTACAAACCCAATATTAAAATATATTACTTATGGATTACTCCTATTTTTTTATTTTTCTTATGTTTAAATCAACCCAAAAACGTCATTCCAATGAGGAACTTTATTATGTTCTATATACTGTCAGCATGGCCACTTGTTATATATTATATTCTGAAGTCTGCTATCTATTACTCATAATCAAAATAGAAACAAAAAGATTAATAAAAATATGCAAGAGAGATAATAAAAATTCAAAGATAAAATGAATACTGTAGAAGTTAAAACTTCTATATAAGCCACCTTTAACTAAGGTAAAAAACAAACCAACCAAATTAGGAACTAAAGCATATCTATGAAAAAAAATTTATATAATCATTTTAATGTTACTTATTTCTTCCTGTACAACTACGCCTACGGAAACACCGCAGAATACACAGCATTGGGCTGTATTGCAGAACCAAGAAACAAACCTTTATAACATAGATAATAAATTATTTCGTAGTGAGCAACTCACCTCAGAAAACTATAATTTAATTCAAAAATACAATATAAAAACCATTGTCAATTTACGTTTTTTTAATCGTAATGAAGACAAGAATGCTTTTCAGCATACCAATTTAAAACTTATCAATACACCATTACTTTCTTGGGCAATAACTCCTAAAGAAGTCGCCAATGTACTATGGGAAATTGAACAAGCACAAAATCAAGGCGCGGTATTAGTGCATTGTTATCATGGCGCAGATCGTACAGGTCTAATTTCTGCTATGTATCGAATCATATATCAAAATTGGGAGCTTAACGAAGCAAAACGAGAAATGATTGAAGGTCCGTATGGATTCCACTCAATTTGGAAAAACATCGAAAGATTTTTTACCCCAGATAATATTAATCAAATTAGAGAAAACCTAATTCAATTAAGAATGAATAAAAACTAGCACAAGCTTTTAACAAAAATCTGCACCTTAATAAGTTGGCCTCTTAGTTCAACTTTTGGGGTGCTGATCAATTTTTTACACCGCACTTTGATTTTCCTTTGCAGTACAGCCCTGACGTGATAATATTTGGCATAATTATGCTAATTATTCTCATTTGTAAATTCTATTAATATGGTTAAACGCCGTTATTTGTTTATCTTATTATTGTTGCTTTCGGGTATTTCGCTGTTTTTGGGTGTGAGTACGGTTAATTTGCAAGGCTTGCTGGCCTTTGATTACGCCCAGTGGCAGATCTTTTTAATCAGTCGTGTGCCGCGTTTGGTGAGTATTTTAATTGCAGGATCATCATTAAGTATTTGTGGTTTGGTGATGCAGCAGTTGAGTCGCAATCGTTTTGTATCCCCAACCACAGCAGGCACAATGGACAGTGCAAGGCTTGGCATTTTAATTGCAATGTTACTGTTTCCTTCTGCGTCAATGTTGCTCAAAACCAGCGTGGCGATTCTGGTTTCTTTTCTCGGTACGTTATTGTTTATGACGCTACTCTCTCGCCTCAAATTTAAAGATACCATTTTCGTGCCGTTGGTGGGCCTTATGTTTGGCAATATTATTAGCTCGATCACCGCTTTTATCGCCTACCAACAAGATCTGTTGCAAAATCTCTCTGGTTGGTTGCAAGGGGATTTTTCTTTAGTGATGGCTGGGCGTTATGAAATGTTATATTTCAGCGTGCCAGCACTTGTTCTTGCCTATGTGTTTGCCAATCGCTTTTCTATTGTGGGAATAGGGCAAGACTTTGCCGTTAATCTCGGTTTGAACTATCAGCAAGTGCTGTATTTAGGCTTAGCGATTGTGGCAACGGTATCATCGATCATTATTGTCTCTGTGGGAGTGATTCCCTTTCTCGGGCTGATTATCCCTAATATTGTTACCCTTTATTTAGGCGATAATTTGAAAAAAGTGCTTTCTCACACCGCGCTACTGGGTGCTGTTTTTGTGCTTTTTTGTGATATTTTAGGGCGTTCGCTGATTTATCCTTACGAAATTTCCATTAACGCCATTGTGGGCGTGTTCGGCAGTGCCATTTTTCTTTATATGCTGTTAAAACAAAGGATTCAAAATGGCTAAGCGTTTCTATAATCCTAAAAAATCGTTGATTTTACTCAGTATTTTTGCCTTGCTGAGCGTGGTGCTGTATGTGTTCTATCATCTGCCTAGCCGTTGGGAATATGCCTTATACAACCGCGCCCTTGCCGTGCTTGCCATTGTAATGACGGGCGTGGCCATTGCACTGGCGACAATGATCTTTCAAACTATTGTGAATAATCGCATTTTAACGCCAAGTATTTTGGGCTTGGATAGCCTTTATTTACTTATTCAAACCCTGATTATTTTTCTCTTTGGGTCTAGCACCTTAACCTCAATGAACCCCATTGTGTTATTTTTTGCTTGCACTGGTTTGATGATTTTATTCGCAATGGGGCTATATCATTTTCTATTTAAAACGGAGCAGCAAAGCCTGTTTTTCCTGCTTTTAGTGGGGATCATTTTTGGTACATTTTTCCAAAGCTTAACCTCATTTATGGAAGTGCTGATCGATCCGAATGAATTTCAGATCGCGCAAGATATTGGCTTTGCCAGTTTTAACCGCATCAATGTTGATATTTTATGGATCGCACTGGCTGGCTTGCTCGCCACCATTCTTTATACCCTGCGTTATGTGCGTTATTTTGATGTGCTTGCCCTTGGGCGTGAACAGGCGATTAACTTAGGCGTAGATTATCTGGCGATTACTAAACGGTTACTCATTGTCGTGGCAATTTTGACTTCAATTTCCACCGCACTTGTTGGGCCTTTAACCTTCTTAGGCTTATTGGTAATGAACGTTACCTTTGAATTTATTCGCACTTATCGCCACGCGGTGTTAATCCCCGCAGCAATGTTGATTGCGGTGATCACCCTTGTTTTCGGGCAATTATTGGTTTCCCAAGTTTTCACTTTTAATACAACCCTAAGCATCATTGTGAATTTTGTCGGTGGGGCGTATTTCCTCTATCTGTTATTAAGAGCAAATAAAAAATGGCAATAGAAATTAAAAATATTCATAAAACCTATGGCACGAAAAAAGTGGTGGATAACCTTTCGGTAAGCATTCCGCGTGGAAAAATCACCTCTTTTATTGGCCCAAATGGTGCAGGAAAAAGCACGGTGCTTGCCATTATCAGCCGTTTACTGCGCGCCGATAGCGGTACAGTGAGCCTAAATGGCGTGCCGTTAGATCAACAAAAAAGCAGCGACATTGCCAAGCAGCTTTCTATTTTGAAACAATCCAACCACATTAATTTGCGTTTAACGGTGGAAGAATTAGTTGCTTTTGGACGTTTTCCTTATAGCCAAGGAAATTTAACCAAAAACGACCGCACTTTTATTGATAATGCCATTGAATATATGGATTTAGGCGAGTTTCGTCATCAATATATCAATCAGCTCAGCGGTGGGCAGCGTCAGCGCGCTTACATTGCAATGACCTTGGCGCAAGATACCGATTATATTTTGCTTGATGAACCGCTGAATAATTTGGATATGAAACATTCCGTGCAAATTATGCAGGTGCTACACAAGCTCACCAAAGAATTAAATAAAACCGTGGTGATTGTGATCCACGATATTAATTTTGCGTCTTGCTATTCCGATTACATTATCGCAATGAAAGACGGCAAATTGGTACATCAAGGGGACGTTGCCACAATGATGCAAGAGCCGATTTTAGCCAGCATTTATGATATGCCAATTCCAATTCAACAAATTAATCAGCATAAAATTGCTGTGTATTTTCGACATCAATCAGCTTAATACAGGAGTATGCTATGAAAAAAACCTTATCAACCCTTGCCCTTAGCCTTTGTGCGTTACTCGGTGTTGCCAGCGCCAATGCGGCAGACATCACGGTAGAAAACGCCGCGGGCAAACAAGTTGTGCCACAAAACCCTAAGCGTGTGGTGGTGCTTGATTTTTCTGCGGTGGATACCATTCGTGCCTTAGGGGCGAAAGACAGCATTGTCGGCATTAGCAACGCGGGAAAAGTACCTGACTATTTGAGTGAATTTGGCAAAGAAAATTACCCAAGCGTTGGCGTGCCACCAGAACCCGACTTTGAGAAAATCAATGATCTTCACCCTGATCTGATCATCGCCACAGGTCGCCAAGAAAAGGTGTTGGATCGCTTAAAAGAAATTGCCCCCGTGTTTTTCGTGAAAGTGGATTACGCCAATTTCTATCCAAGTTTTCAACAAAATATCCACGCCTTTGTACAAATTTTTAATAAACAGCAACTGGCCAATGAAAAACTGGCACAGCTAGACAAGCAAATGAAAGCCCTTGCCGAGAAAACCAAAGGCAAAACCGCCCTACTCGCTTTAGTCAATGAAAGCCGTATAAGTGCCTTTGGCGAAAACTCACGCTATGGCATTGTGTACAGCGGATTTGGCTTCACCCCAATTGATAAAAACATCAAATCGTCCACCCACGGAATGAGCATTGGCTTTGAATATGTGCTAGAGAAAAATCCAGATTATTTGTTGGTCGTCGATCGCACCGCAGCCATTACCGATAAAGCCAACAACGCAAAAACCGTGTTAGACAACGCCATTATCCAGCAAACCCAAGCCTATAAAAATAACCACATTGTTTACTTAAACGCAGCAAATTGGTACTTAACTTTCGGAGGGCTGGAAAGTATGGGCATTATGATTGATGAAGTAAAAAGTGCGGTGGAAAAATAAGAGATTTTTCTTATAACAAACTGGACTATATAAATTTCCCCCTTAAAAGGGGGAAATATTTATCTCTCTACATCACTTCTCGCACTTCCACCTTACGATTTTCATAACGAGATTTTGTACAAGCATCCGCAGTGGCAATCGCCGCTCTTGCTGCCTCTCCTGTCAATAATTTCTCAAATTCTTGGCTTGGTTTCATACCGTGCATAATATCGTTTAAGTATTTCATTTCTTTTCGCATGACAGAGTTAAGCCACAGTGGCGTGCGTTTGCCGGGGTGACCGTATTGAATTGCTCCGTCCATTTCGGTTCCCATATAAATACGCGTGCGGTCATCGTCTTCTTCTTGGCTTTCGTGGATTAAGAAATGGCTGTCTTTGCCGTCCACTCGTAACGTGCCGCCACAGTGGAACATATCCAGCTTAATCGCCCCTTTTTCCCCTTGAATTAACACATAATGCTCTCCCCAGCGAAACGCCGATCCCCACTCTAATACCGCAAATCGCCCGTCTTCAAATTCCATATTCACAAATAACATATCATCTTCATCACCAAACCCTTCGCCTTGATGAGCCACGTTACCTGCTGTCATCGTTACCGTTTTCGGCATTCCCCCCATTAAAAACTGCACACAATCTAATTCGTGGATATGATGATACAAATGTCCGCCCGATTTCGACCGCACTTTCTTCCACGACACATTCGGTTGTAAATCTTCCCAACCATTGCGTGCGGTGTGGCAATAAAGCACTTTGCCAATCACCCCTTGATTAATCAATTCTTTGGCATAATGCACGCCATTGAAGAAATTCATAATATGCCCTGCCATAAAAATCACGCCATTATCTTCACAAGCTCGCACCATTTCATCACAATCTTGATAGCTTAATGCAATGGGCTTTTCGCAAAAAACGTGTTTTTTATATTTTGCCGCCAGTAAAACGGGTTCTTTGTGTAAATAATTTGGCGTTGCCACGATGACACAATCCACATCAGGGCGATTAATCGCTGCTTCTAAAGAATGGGCTTCATCACAGCCCAATTCTTGTGCAACGGCGGTTCCGTTTTCAGGATCATAAACCACCGTTACCCGTGCATTTTCGGTTTCATTCATAATTCTGGCTAAATCTGCACCAAAATAGCCGACTCCAATGACTGCATAATTTTTCATATTATTTTCCTCAATAAATGTTATTTGACTGAGCCTTCTGAAAGCCCACCTGCAATTTTGTTTTGAATAAAGGTGAAGAACAGCACTGATGGCAACACAACCAATACGGAAGCCGCCATCATATCGCCCCAATCTAAGATTTCTGCCCCGTTTAATGAACGCAATGCCACTGCCACCGTCATTTTGCTGGTGTCATTGACGAGAATGAGGGCATATAAAAACTCATTCCACGCATTAATAAAGGTGTAAATGGCGGTTGCCACAATGCCGGGTGCAACCAGCGGTAATACAATTTTGAAGAATACGGTGAATTTATTTGCCCCATCAATGCGTGCGGCTTCTTCAATTTCGATCGGTACGGTACGGAAAAAGCCCACCAATAACCACACCGCATAAGGCACACTAAATGAGAGATAGACCACAATCAGCCCTGCCATTGTGTTGGTTAATCCCACTTTTGCCATTGCGATGGAATAAGGAATGGCAAGCAGAATCGGTGGAAAAATATAAGTGGTAACCAACAATTTCGACATTACAGCTCCCAATTTTGGGAAAAATCGTACGATACCGTAAGCTGCCATTGCCGAGATAACAATCGCAATCAGCGTGGTGATTAAGGCGATAAACAGACTATTTTTAATATTAACGATGAAATGTAAGTCATTGATAACGTGTTCAAAATAATCCAACGTAAAGATTTTTGGCAAGAACCTTGTTGGCTCGCTGGTAAGTTCTCCTTTGCCTTTAACCGATGAAATCATAATCCACACTAAGGGAAACACCGCAATAATCGTGGTGATAATGAGGAAAAGATGTGCGGCAATATCACCTAACATTGATTTTTTCGTTTTCATTTTATTCCCCCTCTTTTTCCCAACGGCTAATCACTTTGAAATAGATAAAACAAACTAACAGTAGGAAAAGGAACAACAGCACGGTTACCGCTGAAGAGCGTCCGAGCATTTTAGTTCCCCAGCCCATATTGTAAGCATAGATTGGTAATGTCATTGTTGAGTTAGCTGGCCCACCACCCGTGATGAGGTAGATAATGTCAAAGTTATTAAACACCCAAACCGTGCGTAACACCACTAATAATCCAATCACCACTTTGATATGTGGCAGCGTAATATGGCGGAACACTTGCCACGCATTCGCACCGTCAATCTTAGCCGCTTCGTATTGTTCTTGTGGTACGGTTTGCAAGGCGGATAGAACATTCACCATAATCAGTGGTGCACCAAACCAAACGTTAATAAACACCAAACTGATAAACGCCCAAGTGCTATCAGAAAGAAAGTGCGGTGCAATTTCCATCAGATTTAATTGCACTAAAATATTCGGCAAATAGCCATAAACGCCGTTTAAGATCCATTGCCACGAAAAGGCAATCACGATAGTTGGAAACGCCCAAGGAATAATCAAAAGGATTTTATAAAGCCATTGTAGATGACGAATGCGATGCAATGCCATTGCGAGGGCAAAGCCAACTAGCACTTGTCCCACGAGAGAAAAAAGCGTCCATAAAATCGAATGGGAGAATGCCAGCCAGAAATTAGGATCATTGATCACAGCAATGTAATTATCAAAACCGACAAACTTCCAATTCGGCATAATCAGATTTTTGTTGGTAAAGCTATAAAAGATGCTCGAGAGGAAGGGATACACAAACAGCACCGAAACCACAATCATCGCTGGCAACACAAAAATCCATCTTGTATAGTTTTTTTGATACATAAAGCCTCCTTCTCAATTATTGAGAATGTGCGTAGTCGTTTGTTTTTGTAGTCGTTTAAGTTCAAAATAAGACAAGGCAACAAGCCGTAGACAGTACAAGAGTACAGCAGGGCGAAGTAACGCAGTATTATTTTGAAATCAAACGACTATGAATCGGGCGGCGAACCGCCCCTAATTCTTATTGCGAAATGGTTTCAAATAAGGTGTTGAGCTGTTGCTCTGCTTTTTTCGCTGCCACCATCGGCTCTGTGCCATTCACCACAATATCTTGGAACATCGCTTCAATAATATGTTGGTTCGTCAGCAAGCCTGCATATACATTTGGGCCATACTCATAACCAATCGCAGAACCAAGATTCACCGCCTCTTGGATCACTTTCTCCGCGTGTTTAAATTCTTGGCGAATCGGTAAATCTTTATAGGCAGGGTCGTCATCAACGCCCGTAACCGCTGGCAACATTCCGACTGGCACGGCATTTAAGAACTGAATATAGCGATCTTTTTGGTAAATGCTTTCGATAAAGGCTTTAGCGATCTCTGGGTGTTTTGAGTTTTTCCATACCACAAGCGGAAAACTCAAGGTTTCAGACGCACCTTGCGGATCATTAATATTCCGTTTTGGTACTGGATAGGCATCAATATAAGGCAAAAGATCAGGTGAGTTCGCTTGCACCCCACCAATATGGAAGCCCGAATTGAAATCAAACGCCGCTTTGCCTTGATAATATAAGGTCGCTTGTTGCAAAATGTTGTAGTTTACGGCATCTTTCGGTGAAGTTTCTTTGTACATTTTCACCCAATAATTAATCGCTTCTTGGGCTAATGGGCTAGTCAAATCCACTTTATGATCTTTGCTCAACAACGTACCGCCACCGCTTCGGATATAAAGATCAAGGAAAATTGTTGCCACATAATCATTCGTTCCCATCGGCACAGAAAGCCCATAAACGCCATCTTTGGTTAAAGCTTTCGCCGCTTGATAAAGCTCTTCCCACGTTTGTGGCACGCTCAAGCCATTTTTCTCTAACAAATCTTTGCGAACCCAAAGCACTTTAGCGTGTGAATAAAGCGGAATGGAATAATTATTTTCCCCCACCGTCCCCTCTTTAATCGCATTAGCAGAAAAGCGATCACGCCCAATTTTATCAATCACATCATTAATCGGCGTAAGGGCATCAACATTGATCATTTCGATCACTTGATTCGGCAAGGCGGAGCTTAAATCAGGCACATTGCCCGAAGCTAATCCCGTTGTCCATTTAGTATAAAAATCATTCCACGAAAATGTCTCAATTTTGATCCGCACTTTTGGATTTTTCTGCATAAAGTCATTTGCGGCTTGTTGGATCACTTCTAAGCGTGGGCCTTGTGTAAAAGAATGCCACATCGTGATATTGCCCGCTAATTCAGCAGGATCATTTGTTGCCACCGAACTCGCTACCTGTTTTTCATCTTTACAACCATTTAGCACTAACGCACCTAACACCACCGATGCGGCTACGGTTAATAATTTTTTCAGTTTCATAATTCACCTCATTGTTATCGGAGAAGCAATTAAAACAACGCTTGCTCGCTGATTGGATCAAAAAAATGTGCCCGTTTCATATCAAAGGCTAAAGTAATTTGTTGTTCCATTTCAATTTTTTGTCGTGAATGAACAATCGCTTTAATGGGTTGCTCACCTAGTCGGGTATGCACGATATATTCCGCACCAAGCAATTCCGCCACATAAACGGGAGCAGTTACCCTTGCATTTTGATAAGAGCCAAGCAACAGCGGTTCGTTAGTAATATTTTCAGGGCGAATGCCTAAAATAACCTCTTGATGCTCCTTACCCAATGCCACTAAGTGCTGCCAAATCTCGTCAGGAATGGCTAATTGCTGCTGATCTGCGGTCAAAAACGCCCGATTTTCCAACCGCCCTTTTAAAAAATTCATCGTTGGTGCCCCAATAAAGCCTGCCACAAACAAATTGGCTGGACGATCATAAATTGCTTTTGGCGATCCGATTTGTTGCACTACGCCCGCATTCATCACCACAATGCGATCCGCCATTGTCATCGCTTCCGTTTGATCGTGCGTGACATAAATGGTGGTGGCATTGAGTTTTTTATGAATGCGAATGATCTCCGCCCGCATATTACTGCGTAGCTTGGCATCAAGATTGGACAAAGGCTCGTCCATCAAAAATACTTTTGGTGAACGAACAATGGTGCGTCCTAATGCCACTCGCTGCCGTTGCCCACCTGATAAGGCTTTCGGTTTACGATCTAGTAAACCATCTAGCCCAAGTATGGCTGCCGCTTCACGCACTTTGCGATCGATTTCCGCTTTGGCAACATTGCGTAACTTCAAGGCAAATGCCATATTTTCATAAACCGTCATATGTGGATAAAGGGCATAAGACTGAAACACCATCGCAATATCCCGATCCTTTGGCTCAACCTCATTGACACGGCGATCGTCAATATAAAAATCCCCTTCTGAAATGGCTTCCAGCCCTGCGATCATTCGCAATGTGGTTGATTTTCCACAACCCGAAGGTCCAACTAACGCGATAAATTCTTTATCTGCCACCTCAAGATTAAAATCTTTCACCGCCTCAAAACCATTGCGATAGCGTTTATAGATATGTGTTAGAGAAAGTGTTGCCATAATCTCTCCTTTTGGTTTAATTGTTCAATTATTCACTGACAATGCCATTAAAATAAGTTACTATTTAATCAATTAAGAGATAAGACATCAGATGTCTTAAATTTAGATATATGATGTCTTATTCTGTACAATATTTCTGCGATAGAGATCACAAAAATGACAAAATCTGAAAAAAAAGTGAAAAATCTCGCTTTACAAGAAGAAATTAAGCAACTGATTTTAGATCGTGGCTTAAAAGAAGGGGATTTAATGCCTACGGAAAATGAGCTAATGGAAACCTTAGCTGTTAGCCGTTCTAGCTTGCGTGAAGCGATTAAATCATTGGAAGCCTTGCATATTTTAGATATTCGACACGGTGTCGGCACATTCATTAGCCCCTCTTCGCTCACCCCGATGATCCACAGTCTCGCCTTTCATACTCAGCTACATTTGCAGAATAATATGAAATATCTGCTAGATATTTTAGATGTACGGGAAATTTTACAATACGGTTTTGCTCCCCTTGCCATTGCCCATATCAATGAACGCCACATTGAGGAATTGCAGTCAATGAGCCTTGAGTTACAACGGCTTGCACGCAAAGAGCAATTTTCACTGGAACTGGAATATCAAATTCATCTGCAAACTTATCAAGCCATTAAAAACCCCTTATTGTTGCAATATTTAGATGCCTTTTGGCAAATCTTTCAACAGCAAGAAGCCAATTTACCGCCACCACAACTTTCACCAACGGACGTTGCTTTGCAATATCGAGAATGGGTTGATGCTGTTGAAGCCCGAGAAGTCGATCGCTTTCAGCACGCCCTGTTACGCTATTTCCGAGCCTTACGCCAACGCTTACAACAAAAGGAGAAAGAGAATGGATCAAATTAATGTTGCTTTAGTCGGCTGTGGCTTTTTCGGACAACAGCTCGCCGCAATTTTTAACCAATCCCCAGCCAAACTCGTGGGCGTAACCGATTTGCAAATTGATCTTGCACAAAACTTAGCAGAAAAGCACCGCACTTTTGCTTACGCCGATTTAGCCAGTTTATTGGCTCAACAAAAAGTCGATTTGGTCTTGATTGCCACCTATAATCAAAGCCATCGGCAGCTTGCCGAAATCGCCATTCAACAAGGCTGTGCGGTTTTTATTGAAACGCCTTTTACCATCAACGCACAAGACGCAACGGATTTACTCCAACAAGCCAAAGCCAAAAATGTCCCATTGTTTGTCGGGCATTGCTTACGAGTATTGCCCGGTTTACAACAAGCCAAACAATTTTTAACTCAGCAACGATTAGGTAAAATTACTGTTGTACGAGCCAATCGCCAACGTTGGATCAACCCAATTTATCAAAAAGATTGGTGGAAAAATGATATTCAACTCACTGGTGGTAAACTCTTTCACGAAATTCATGAACTGGATTTATTAGCGTGGCTGATCGGTGAAGTGGACGCTGTTTTTGCTCAATCCACCAATCGTGCCCACCTTGAAACGCCCGATCATCACGACATTATTCAATTATTACTCCAATTTAAAAACGGCGTATTCGGCTCGCTGGAAATGGGTACAGCCTATCGCTTGCCTAAATGGGACATCGCTATTCACGGTGAACTAGGCTCAATGCTCATCAATTTCTTTACCTCAACCGTAACACTCACCTTTGCTAACGGCAACCGAGAGCATTTCAATATGTATAATGAATTTGAAGCCGATCTTTCATTGCGTGAAAGTAGCAAAGGCATTCAAAAATACGGGCAACCAAACGAACATTGCCCTTATTGGATGACCCGTGCGATTGAGCTGGAAGCTGAGAGCGTTCTTCAGCACTTATTAACTGATAAACCTAGCATACTGAGCGAATTGCCTGCAAACGCAGTTTATATTGCCAGTGCGGCAATGCGATCAATGCAAAATAAATCTTTGGTTTATATTGATAGATAAATTTCTCAGAAAAAAAACCGCACTTAAATAAATTAAGTGCGGTTAAATTTTTGCGTATTTTTAATTAGCTTTTAACACTTTCCGAATCAGGATCACCGTTAGCAATCGGTTTTAACAAAGTAAAGAAACAAATCACTGCTAATACTGTTAAACCTGTGCCAACCCAAACAGATACATCGTAGCTTAAGCCTAAACCGATTTTCGCGTAAGCAAGGAAAGTGGCTGATACCATTGTCATAAAGATCGCTGGAATAGTACAAATCCAGTGGAATTTATGATAGCGGTATAAATAAGCGGCAGCTGTCCATAACATTACCATTGCGGTAGTTTGGTTCGCCCAGCCGAAATAACGCCAGATCACTTGGAAATCAAGTTTAGAAATAATGAAACCTAGCACGAATAATGGAATTGCAATCATTAAACGTTTTACTAAGTTTCGTTGATCGATTTTGAAGAATTCAGCGATAATCAAACGTGCTGCACGGAATGATGTATCCCCAGAGGTGATTGGTAAAATCACCACACCAAGAACCGCTAAGATACCACCAAAATAGCCAAGCATATGGGTGGCAGAATCATACACCACTTTTGAAGGCGTACCAGCTGTGATCGCATCATTCATTAATGCTGGGCTATCGTAGAAAGTTAAGCCTACCATACACCAAATTAAAGCAATCACACCTTCACCAATCATCGCACCATAGAAAACAAAACGACCTTCTGTTTCATTTTCCATACAACGCGCCATTAATGGAGATTGTGTTGCGTGGAAACCTGAAACCGCACCACAGGCAATAGTCACGAAAATTAACGGCCAAATTGGTAAATCTTTTGGATGCATATTTTCAAAGAATTTCGAGAAGCTCATCTCACCAACTGTGTGGAATAAGGCTTTATCTTCAAACAATAAGGCAAATAACATTCCGAAAGACATAAATAGCAATAGCGCCCCGAACAGTGGGTAAATACGACCAATAATTTTATCCACAGGTACTAAGGTTGCAATGATGTAATAACCAAAGATGATTGCCGTCCAAACTAATAAGGTGCTTTTCATCTCTAAGTTAAACATTTCACCCACATTATCCACCGTTAGGTTGGTTAATAAGCTAGCTGGTGAAATAACGAATACTACCCCAACAAGAATTAATAATACGAGGGCGAGCGCATTCATAAAATGCTTAACAGGTGAGCCTAAATATTTCCCTGCGAGGTTAGGCACAGATTGACCGCCATTGCGAACACTCAACATTCCGCAGAAATAATCGTGTACCGCTCCAGCAAAAATGCAACCAAACACAATCCATAACATTGCAACAGGTCCGTACAATGCACCAAGGATTGGACCAAAAATCGGGCCTGTTCCTGCAATATTTAATAATTGGATAAGCCAGATTTTCTTTTTAGACATCGGCACATAATCCACGCCGTCTGCCATTGTGTGAGCAGGTGTTGCACGGTTTGGATTAATCTTAAAAACGCGTTCAACCACAGAACCATACAAAAAGTAGCCCAACAAAAGTAAGGCTACGCAAGAGAGAAACCATAACATAAAGAACCTCATAAAAATTAAACATAAAATTTCGTGCGCAAGTTTAACAAGAGTAAATCTAGTGTAAATATATTGTTGCAGTTTATGTGATCTTCCGCACAGTTTTTATGCAGGGATTGAGAAAAAAGATCATCTAATTGGATCTATATACTTATTTATGAGTATTTAGGAGAGTAAATATAAAAAAATAAGGTGATGATTTATTAAACGATAAAAAATATCAGAATTTTTCACCGCACTTTATTTTTAGGTATAAAATGCGTTTCAAATGCTTAAACTGGTCGAACACTATCAAGCTCTAATACGCCACCAAATTCTTCACAAAGGCGTTGCAAACGTTCATCTGCTTGTAAATTTTCTCGCGCTTGATCGCTTAGCTCTTGGTAGATTTGTTTGCGATAATCCATTGGTGTGAGTTGCTGAAAATCGGTATTCACGTCCACAGAAACAGCCATATCTTGCTGATAAAATTGGCTGAGGGCATTTTGTAATTGAATACGCAGTTTTTCATTATTGAGGTGCAATTTATCTTGACGCAAGCCTAAGCGAATTTGCTTTTCATCTTGGCTTAAAATCACGCAATTCATTGCCATTTGCTTTGCCAAGCCTGAAATATCTAGTTGCTCAATAATTTCCGTCCATTTGTCCTGTGCTTTTGCCATTGTAAGCACTTTTTCTTTTAATTCTGGTGTGGTGTTTTCCAAAATGGCTTTGCGGATTTCTGACGGGCTGGCACTATCCTGCTCCTCCGCCATTGCTGGATTGCTCCAATTCCAACGGTAGTTTTCGGGCAAATTGAGATCTTCTTCCTGATCAAGATCAGGAGAAAAATCTGACGAATTTTGCACCGCACTTTCACCCACAGGCTCACTCACTAGCGGAATCATTGCCGCTGATTGAGATGGAGCTTGAGAAATAGAGGAGTGAGAAACAGACGGCTGAGAAACCTGATGAGTAGCTCGTGCCGTATTTTTTTGCTGAGTAAATTTGCGCTCTACCACAGGCAAGCTGATCTCTTGCGAATGAGAAACCGCTGGCTCTGAAATTAACTTTGCGTTATTGGCATTAGTGTTTTTTTTTTCGCTCGTTGTAGGCTTAGAAAGCTGATCTAACGCATCAAGCACATCTAAAGTAGAGTTGCTTACTGGCGAAGATGAATGACTTTGTGTGGAACGAATTGGCTGTCTAGCAGACGGCATTGTTTTGGTTTGTGGCGCTGAATTTGCTTTGATCTGTTGTGATACAACAGGCATCTCCACTAATTTTGCCGGATTTTGCACCGCACTTTGCGCAGAATGATTACGCTCATTCACTTGTTCCACTGGCTGCATAG
Source organism: Avibacterium endocarditidis (assembly GCF_965138825.1). NCBI lineage: Bacteria > Pseudomonadati > Pseudomonadota > Gammaproteobacteria > Pasteurellales > Pasteurellaceae > Avibacterium > Avibacterium endocarditidis. The sequence goes on along the minus strand of NZ_CBCSDH010000014.1, from coordinate 32,961 downwards.
CAGGAGCTGCTTGGATTAATTTAGGGTGGAAAGCTAAAGCACGCAATAAAATCATTTCCACACCCATTCGCTGATTTGGTGCGAAGGCAAGCTCTTTTTGTCCGTTTAAAATAATCTGATAGAAAAATTGCACATCTTCTGGTGGAAGATGTTTCGCCAAAAAGCCGATATAGCTTTCATCACTAATTTGCGCTTGTGGTAATAATTGACACATTGCAATTTTATGCAGATTTTCGGCCACCGCTTTTAGCAGTTCATTCCAATCGCTGCCTTTTTCCGCCACCGCTTGAATGGCTTTCATTAAGGCTTCACCATTGCCCTGCTGTAACGCGTACAAAATATCAATAGGCTGGCTGTCATCAAGCAAGCCGAGCATTGTATTTACCGCATCAAGACTGATGTTGCCGTTGCTCATTGCAATGGCTTGATCGGTTAAACTTAAGCTATCACGGATACTGCCTTGTGCCGCTTTAGCTAATTTTTCAATGGCAAGGGGTTCAAAGGGGATCTTTTCTTGCTGCAAAATAAAGGACAAATGATCGGCAATTTGTTGCTGATCGAGTGCTTTAAGGTGAAATTGAATACAGCGAGATAAAATGGTGATCGGCAATTTCTGCGGATCAGTGGTTGCCAGCAGGAATTTGACATATTCAGGCGGTTCTTCAAGGGTTTTCAGCAAGGCATTGAAAGAATGGCGAGAGAGCATATGCACTTCGTCAATCAAATAGACTTTATAACGCCCTTGCACCGGTTTGTATTGCACATTGTCGAGCAATTCGCGGGTGTCTTCGACCTTAGTGCGTGAAGCAGCGTCAATTTCAATGAGATCGATAAAGCGCCCTTCTTCAATGGCTTTACAATGTTCGCAAACGCCACAAGGATTGGCCGTTACGCCTTCAACGCAATTTAACCCTTTCGCAAATAAACGAGCAATAGAGGTTTTCCCCACGCCACGCGTACCGGAAAAAAGATAGGCGTGGTGCAGGCGATTTTCATTTAGTCCGTTAGCAAGTGCGGTAAGAACAGGTTTCTGCCCTACCACATCGGAGAACTTTTGCGGTCGCCATTTTCTTGCTAAAACTTGATAACTCATTCCTTGCTCGCTTAGGATAAATTAGTGGCCTTCAAAATTCACTAATGAGAACGGGGTTACCCCTAAATTGCGTAAGCGTTGTTCGCCGCCAAGTTCTGGCAAATTAATCACGAACGCCGCATTTTTCACTTCACCACCAAGACGTTCAACCAACTTCACGGTGGCTTCAACCGTTCCGCCTGTGGCTAATAAATCGTCAATAATCAATACGTTATCGCCCGATTGAATAGAATCTGTGTGAATTTCTAAGGTGTCTTGCCCATATTCTAACTGATAGGATTGCGCAATGGTTTCACGCGGCAATTTCCCCGGTTTACGCACTAATACAAAAGGAATATCTAAGGCTAATGCCACTGGCGCACCAAAAATAAAGCCACGGCTTTCTGTGCCGATAACTTTGGTGATGCCTTTGTCTTTGTATTGTGCCACGATTAAATCAATGGTCGCCTTGAACGCCGCTGGGGTTTCCACAAGGCTTGTAATATCACGAAAGATAATGCCTTCTTTCGGGTAGTTTGGAATGGATTTGATCGATGATTTAATCAGTTCTAATTGTTTGTTCATTTTATTACCTAAAGTGCGGTCAAATTTTCGACCGTTTTGCATAAAAAAGAGCGGCACGCATATTACCACAGATTATTAAATTTAACGATAAATATCCGCACCATCTTTTCGGGTTTTTAATAAACGCAAAATCCACACATACTGCTCTGGCGTTGGGGTAACAAATTGCTCAATTTCTTTGTTCATTTCCCGTGCCATTTGTGCAGGCTCTTCGCTAATTGGCATTGGTGGGTGAATTTCCATTTCATATTTACCACGCTCTGCGTTATAGCGCGGAAACATTGGGATCACCACAGCTTTTGCCAATTTTGCCATTTTATTCAAGCCCGGCAAGGTGGCCTTATAAGTGGCAAAAAAATCTGCATATTCACTTAATTCTTCGCCATAATCTTCATCAGGCAAATAATACCCCATTTCGCCTTTTTTTACTGCATTAAGAAAAGGTTTTATGCCATTTTGTCGAGCGTGCATTTTGCCACCAAAACGCTGGCGTGTCATCGTCCACAGCCAATCGACCAATGGGTTACGGTGGGGATTATACATTGATGTCATTGGCATTCCGTAAGTATGCAAAATGATCCCCGAGGCATCAATCGCCCAGCCGTGCGGCACCATTAAAATAATATTATGCCCCGCTGCTTTAGCTTGCTGAATATATTCAAGGCCGATAAATTCACTGCGTTGTTGTAGATGTTTTTTTGAACGCAACGCAATTTCACCAATGCCCAGCATCACTTGGCTGACGGTGATAAACATCTCATCAATTACTTTTTCGCTCTGCTGTTCTGTCCAATCAGGAAAACAATATTGCAAATTTACCCTTGCGCGATGACGTTGTTTTTTCGCTTTTTGTCCAACGAGCAAGCCTATTTTCGCCGCGATCTTATCCCTTAAGCGAAAAGGCACAAAAGCGAATAGTGCCAAGGCAAAAATACCAAGCCAAACGCCCCAATATTTTGGCAATAAAAACGCCCATTGCCATTTGGGTTCATAGCCCACGCGAGCGGTTAAGCGTACATCATCATTTTGTTGTGTCATAAAACCTCAACTAACCGAACCAGCCTTGATCATAAGCCATTTTGGCAGTCATAATAAAAGACATTATCACCACCATCGGGCGAATTAACTGTTTGCCTTTGCTTAGCACCATTTTCGCGCCTAAATTTGCGCCGATAATTTGTCCTAACATCATTACCAGCCCAGCTTCCCACCAAATTTGTCCACCAATAAGAAATAACAAAAGTGCGGCAATATTTGAGGTGAAATTTAGCACTTTGGCGTGAGCTGTGGCCTTCGCAAGATTAAAACCAAGCAACGTAACAAAAACTAAACTTAGTAATGAGCCTGTTCCCGGCCCGAAGAAACCGTCATAAAAACCAATTCCAAATCCTGCACTAAAGGCAAAAGTGGCGTAAGAAATGCGTTTATGCCGATCTTCATCACCTAAATTTGGGGTGAATAAAAAATACAAGCCAATGGCTAGCACTAAAAATGGAATGACTTTTTTAATCAACGCACTATCCACTAACTGAATAAGGATCGTGCCAAGCACTGCGCCGATAAAGGTCATTAGCACGAGCAGCCAAATTTCTTTTAAATCCACCGCTCTTTTGCGTAAAAAATAAAAGCTCGCGGAAAATGAGCCGCCGCAGGCCTGCAGTTTGTTCGTGCCTAATGCCATTGCAGGGGGAACGCCTGTCATCAATAAGGCAGGAATAGTGATTAAACCGCCACCGCCAGCAATTGCGTCAATAAATCCTGCAATAAATGCCACTAAAAATAATAACGCAATGAGATTTAGGCTGATTTCCATTTTTCGCTCCTATTTTCGCTCTTATCTTGATACGCTAAGGCTTATTCCAACCATTCGCTTTGGTTTGGCGCGTGGCTTACTTGCTGGCATAAAAATGGTTCAGGTGGACGCGCTTTGGGTTTGCTTGTTCCTGTTGAAGGTTTCGCTGGCTTAAACCAAGAATATAGCTCATCACCACAGCCCTCGCCTGCTGGGACGGGCGCTTGATTTTCGCAGTAAGTCGCACCTTTCGGGCAAGTTAAGCGAACGTGAAAATGGGAATCGTGTCCAAACCACGGACGAATTTTTTGCAACCAACTGCGATCGCCGCGCACCGTTTGGCATAATTTCAATTTAATTGCAGGATTAACGAAAATACGCGCCACTTGCTTATCTTGCGCCGCTAAACGAATTAAATTGGCGTGATTGTCATTCCATACGGAATCATCAACACGTTGCGCTTTGCGATCCACCACTAACAAGCCCATTCCCGCTGGATTTTGTGCATCTTTATCGGATAAACGCCCTAAGCGTAACCAAATATCTGCGTCCAAGCCCATTTGGTGGCTGGCGTGTCCCGTTAAAAAGCGTCCGCCCCCCGGCATTGCGATATCGCCGATAAGCATTGTTGGAATGCCTGCTGATTTAGCTTTTTTGCCTAAACGTTGCAAATAGGCAATCATATCTGGGTGTCCGTAATAGCGATTTTTGCTGGTACGGATCACTTGATAACCCTCGCCATTAAAAGGCAAAGGTTGCGCGCCGATAATACAGCCATTGCTATAAGATCCCACTGGGGTTGGCTCGCCTGCAATAGGGCGTTTGACTTTCTGCCAATATTCAGGGCCTGCCATTGCGCTGCTCGCAGAAAAAATTCCGCAAAAAAGCACCGCACTTAATAATTTGGTTAAATTTTTCATTTACATTGTGCCTTAAATCTTAATAGGTGATCGAGTAAAACAATGGCGGTCATTGCTTCCGCGATTGGCACGGCGCGAATGCCAACACAAGGATCGTGGCGACCTTTGGTGATCACTTCCACGGGTTCATTGTTAAGATTGACCGAACGCCCTGCAATGGTAATGCTCGAAGTAGGCTTTAACGCAATGGTCGCAATAATCGGTTGGCCCGAGCTAATGCCGCCTAAAATTCCCCCTGCGTGGTTAGAACAAAAACCTGCTGGCGTCATTTCGTCACGATGCTGTGTGCCTTTTTGCTCCACCACCGCAAAGCCATCACCAATTTCCACGCCTTTCACTGCATTAATGCCCATTAACGCGTGTGCCAAATCCGCATCAAGGCGATCGAAAACTGGTTCACCTAAGCCTACTGGCACATTTTCTGCCACCACGGTTAATTTAGCGCCGATGGAATTGCCTTCTTTTTTTAACTCACGGATTAATTCATCAAATTTTTCCACCGCACTTGGATCGGGGCAGAAAAATGGGTTGCTGTTTACTTGCTGCCAGTCAATTTGAGCAATGTTTTCTACCGTTTTCGGATCAATTTTCACTGAGCCAATTTGCGAAAGATAACCACGCACTTCAATGCCAAAATGTTCACGCAGATATTTTTTCGCGATTGCCCCAGCGGCCACACGCATTGCTGTTTCGCGAGCGGAAGAACGTCCACCACCACGATAATCACGCAAGCCGTATTTTTGTTGGTAAGTATAATCAGCGTGACCGGGGCGGAAACGATCTTTGATTTCACCATAATCTTGCGAGCGTTGATCGGCATTTTTGATGATCATTCCAATGCTCGTGCCTGTGGTTTTCCCTTCAAATACCCCTGAGAGAATTTGCACTTCGTCATCTTCCCGTCTTGGTGTGGTGTAACGTGAAGTACCGGGTTTACGGCGATCCAAATCTGGCTGAATGTCCTGTTCTGAAAGTTCAAGCTCCGGTGGTACGCCGTCCACAATACAGCCCAAGGCAACGCCGTGGGATTCACCAAAGGTGGTTACGCGAAAAAGTTGTCCAATACTGTTTCCTGCCATTATTTTTCCTTATTTATTCCTTATGATTTCGCTAAATTTTCTGACACGATTTTTATTTCTTGCGATGTGGTTGGATTTTTAATGAACACATCAAGCTGATTGAAGGCAATTTCCACATTATGCGCGGCAAATAGCTCATCAATACGGCGATTCACATAATCGATGGTTCGGGTGCGTTCATTTAGGTTACCCACATAAACACGCAGTTCGTGATCCAAGGTACTTGCGCCAAAAGTTAAGAAGTATGCCACAGGCTCTGGATCTTTCAAAACATATTCACATTCATCAGCGGCTTGCAATAATAAACGTTTCACTAATTCTAAATCTGAGCCATAAGCCACGCCTACGCTTAACACCACGCGCGTCATTGAATCAGTCAATGCCCAGTTGATCAAGCGTTCTGTTACGAAAGCTTTATTTGGCACGATCACTTCTTTTTTATCAAAATCGATCAAGGTGGTAGAACGAATACGGATTTTCGATACCGTGCCTGAATATTCACCAATGGTTACCACATCGCCAATCCGCACCGGGCGTTCAAATAAGATGATAATCCCCGAAATAAAGTTGGCGAAAATTTCTTGTAAACCGAAACCTAAACCTACCGAAAGTGCGGCAAATAACCATTGCAATTTTGACCACGACATTCCTAACACGGAAAACGCTGCGCCGCCGCCAATAGCAATAATAAAATAGGTCAGCAAGGTGGTGATGGTATAAGGCGTTCCTTGCGAAAAACTCATTCGTGAAAATACTAAAACTTCAAGCAAGCCGCCAATATTTTTCACTAACGCATAAGTACCGATGATAATAATCAAAGCAAATAATAAATTCAGTAAGGTGATGGATTCGCTCACCGTGCCAGTTTCTGTTACCACCTGTTGTTGCCACAAGGTTACCCCTTCTAAATAATAGGCAACGGTGATGAGATCAGACCACACCCAATAAAATAAGCCAAATAAGGCTAGCCATAATAAGAGATCCACCACGCTTTTCACTTGGCTTTTCACTTGCGAAATAGCTAAGCTTTCTTCGCGTGAATAATCAGAGTTCAGATCATTATTATTGTCTTCTTTTTGCGCTTGTTGTGCTTGAATTTTCTCTTGTAAGCGTCGGTAGGCAAGCCGTCTTGCCGATACAGTAAAGCCACGATACACCACATCGCGCGCAATCATCCAAATTACCAACACAAAATAAGAGGAGATCAAATGTTCCATCAAATTCAGTGCGGTGTAATAGTAACCCATTACGATCAACACGATTAATGCGATCGGTGCGATCACTAATACAATGCGTGAAAACTTGAATAAATAGCTCCGCTCTCCCGCTTGTTCTTGGGTTTTCTGATAAATGCTTACTGCATAGCGTAAACGTGGCCCTACGATGAAAAGAGAAATCACTAAAATTGAGATGGTTAGCACTTCACCAATAACATCATTGGTAATTCCTGCATCTAAATTCGTAAAAATAGATGCATTCAGCCATAACGCATAAATCCAAACAGAACGTTTAGAAACAGAATAAAACAGCTGCACATTAGATTGCGGCATATTAAAGTGGCGATAGGCTAATCCATTAGGACGGAGCATTGCCAAGATAAAAGCAAAAAATAGCCAATACCCCGCCATTCTGAAAGACCACACCCAAAATGGTTCTGGCTTCTCAAAACAGATCGAGGCAATCAGAATTAAGGCTGACAAGAAAATGAAGGTAGAACGCAAGCATAAAATTAGCGTCCAAAAAATCGCTTCTGGTGTATAACGTTGTCGCTCGCCTTTTAACGTGTTGATCTTACTATTGATATAAGCCAAACGTTGAGTGATTTTCTCTTTTCGCCATTGAATAAGTGCGGTGAAAATCATTAATAAAATAACTAACACTGCGGTTGGCAGCAAGTTGTCTTTCCAGTTAGAAAAATTGATTAAACGCTTAATATCTTGCAACTGATATTTCACTTTTGGCAAGAAATTGGTAAACCAATCCATATCCAACGGCGGATTACTTCTCACCCAGAAACTTTGCTGTTGTAATTTTCCCTGCAAGGCATCACTAATTGCGGTAACCTGTTGCTGATTTAATTCAATATTAATGGCTAAATTTAGCTGATTATTCAAATTCGTAATAGAATCTGATAATAATTTACGCCGCTCTTGCAAAATTGTCGTAAGCTGGCTTTTTTCATCATCAGTTAAATGGGTATTCGTGCTTTTTTCTAAATTAGAAATATAACTTTGGGTATCGTATAAATTATCCCGCAACTCTGTTAAATCAAAAATCTGTACGCGTAAATCGGTGATTTGTTTTGGCAAACCACGGATCATTTGATCCTGTGGTAACAGTTGTTTTTGCTTATTAATAATGCGCGAAAGCACCAATGTGCCTTGCAACGCACTAATTTGTTCATTAATGTTCCGTTCTGTTTGTTGCAAATTATCCAGCACGCTCTTTATTCTCAAACTATCTTGTGATAGTGCATTTAGCTGAGCGGTTTGTTTCACCAAATCTTGGCTAATTCGCACATTTTGGTTTTGCTGTTCTACAATAATGGGATTGCTATCTTGTACATTCGTTTGCGATTGCTTTAACTGTTCTGCTTGTTGGCGAGTTTCTTGCAAATTCTTTTCATTAATCACCTCTTGCAACATAGAAAGCTTAGTTTGCAACTGTTGTTGCATCAAATTTTTTTGCTCTAATTGGATTGTATAAAGCGAGGTAAGATCATTGTTGCCCTGCAACAACATTTGGTTATAGGTGTTTTGTAAACCGATCAAGACCAGTTCAGTTTCTAATTTCGTTTTTTCAACCGAATCTGCTGCTGTAATGCCAAATAGCAATTTATCAATTTCTTGTGAACGAATTAAATTTGCACTCAAGGCAGACTGCGCACGCTCTGGTGCAGCTCGCTGACTTACTAACTGCGCATTAATTGCTAGCAAATCCGTCTGGATTTGTTGCAAATTTTGTTGCGTGGCAATAGATTGCGTTTGTAAATCGGTAAGTGATAATTTCTCGAAATCTTGTAACGTAACAGGAGCGGCATTTTTTAATTTATCCACCGCAACTTGTAAATCTGCAACCTGTTTCGGGGCGTTATCCACCAATTTACTTAAAGCAGCGTTATCGGCTTTTTGCTTTTCAATATTTCCAAGCAAAGTGAGCGTTTCCTCTAGGTTTTGCACCAAGATTTTATTATTCACATCACTTTGATCTGACTCTTTCGCCGCAGCAAGCTGTGTTTGAATATCCGCTTCTTTTGGTAACGCCGCCCAACTTGCAGAAGCCCAAATCAAGGACAGAAAAAAGATCGCAAAAATACGCTCAATCAGTTTCATTTTATTTTCCTAGTAATTCTTTTAACGCCATTTTTAACGCATTGCGTGAAATTTTAATTGTTCCCTGTTGCTGGCATTGTGCCACATCTAGCGGAAAATAGTGTATGGGTTGCTTAAATTTTTCTAATCTTGTGGCAAGCCAAATGCGTAAATTTTCCACCGCACTTTGGCTAAATCCATTAGCAAACTCAACCATTGCTGCAGGTCGCTGACCAAATTCACTGTCCTCCACTGGCAAGATAAACACTTGTTTTATTTCAGGATAATGCAAGATTATCCGTTCAATCTCTTCAGGCTGAATGTTCTCACCGCCTGAAATAAACATATTGTCTAAACGCCCTAAAATGCGTAACTCGCCATTTTTCCATTCGCCTAGATCTTTGGTATGAAGCCAGCCGTCTTGTTGCACTAAGGGGAATATTTCGCCCTGTTGCCAATAGCCTAGCCCTAAGCCTGCGCCACGCAAACAAATTTCACCATCAATGAGTTCAAGTTCTCGCCCTTTAAGTGGCAAGCCCACACCATTATATTGATCGCTTTTTTTCGCGCAAACCGTGGACGCCATTTCCGTCATTCCATAGCCTGAATAACAAGTCAGCTGATATTGCGCGGCTTGTTGTGTTAAAGCAAGGGGAATATGGCTACCGCCCAATAAAATATGTTGCGTTTGAATAGTTTGTTCAGGGCGTTGTTGTAAATAAGCGATAAACCGTTGCAATTGGGTTGGCACAAGGGAAAGATGAGAAACGCTAGCCGCTTCCGTATAAAAATCTTCATTTGGTAAATGCAGCCTTGCCCCTGCGTACAGCCAGCGCCACACAATGCCTTGGCCCGAAACGTGATATAAAGGCAAAGAAAGCAACCACGCATTTTCAGCCCCAAACGCCATTAACTCACACACGCCTTGCGCATTATCCAAATGCCCTTGTACAGTATGCACCACGGCTTTAGGGTTGCCCGTTGAACCTGATGTGAGCGTCATTGTAGCTGGGCGGTTGGGATCGTAATCCACCATTGCCTGTTCTTTTAATGCGGAAAAAAAATGTGGCAAGTCCGATGAAATCAAAAGTGCGGTGCAATTTTGCAACGTTTTTTCGCCCTTAGGATCGTAATAAAACGGCACTGCTGCATTTTCACATAATTGCGTGATCTTTTCTGCGGGAAAGGCAGGATTAATCCCCAGCACTCTTGCACCAAGCTGAATCCCTGCCAAATAGGCAAGCAATAAGGCAAAACTATTTTTTCCGCACAATGCGATGCCATCGCCAGCGTTTACCCCTTGCTGAGAAAACGCATAAGCCACAGCATTAATTTTTTCGCTAAGTTGTCGCCAAGAAAAAAGTTCGCCTTGCTCATTACGCAAGGCTACTTTGTGTTGATAATCAGGCTGAGCGGCATAATGTTGCCAAAGATATGTCATTGTAATGCCAATTAATTTGCAGTGAAAAACGACCGCACTTCTTCTATTAATTCTTCTGGCAAGTGCATTGATTGCATCGCCCCTTCCAGCATTAACATCTTGCGCCCGCTGTTCGTATTGGTGATCACCCAATATGGTGTATCAGGGATTTGTTTTGGCTTAGTGTGATTACCCGCCATTAATAACGTACCTTCATCACGTGCAAAATAAACCCGCGTACGGCCTTGTAAGGATTCCGTAGCCTGCGCAAAACTTTCTGGATTGGTGCGATACAGCACACGTAAAATAGCTAAGAAACGTACCACTGCTTTGCTTTCTTGCTGGAAATCGGCAGACTGGAGCAACTCACGAACTTTCCCTACCACTTTTTGGATTGATTCTTGTGGCTGTTTTCTTCTTGTTACTTTTTCTTGCGTTACAGGCTTTTCTTCATTTTTCTCTTTAGATGAAGGTGTATTAGGCATTTCCACCACTGATTGCTTATTGGCGGAAATCGCTGGCTCAGAAGAAAGCCCATTGTCCGCACGCACGCTGGGGAAATTGAGTAAACGGCGTAAAATATCAGACGCACTTTCCCCAATGGATTGTGTGTTACTTGCAATGTACTGATAGAGTTCTTCATCTACTTCAATAATTTTCATTTTTTCACTCCAGTTGCTTGATCTCTTTACGCTTTTGCAACATTATAGCGATTTATTTCCAAATACTCACGCAAAAATTATGTCGCAAACACAATTACTCAATTTTCAATTTCATCAATTAAAACAACCTACTAGCAACCCTACCTTAGTTTTTATTCACGGCTTATTTGGCGATATGAATAATTTAGGGGTGATCGCACGTGCTTTTTCGGAACATTACCCTATTTTACGTGTAGATTTACGCAATCACGGACAGAGTTTTCATTCTGAATCAATGAATTATGAATTAATGGCAGAAGATCTATTGGCGACCATTGAACATTTAGAGCTAAAAAAAGTGATCTTAATCGGCCATTCTATGGGCGGAAAAACCGCAATGAAAGCCGCCGCACTTCGCCCTGATTTAGTGGAAAAATTGATCATTATTGATATTGCACCCGTGAAATATGGCGAACACGGCCACGATAGTATTTTTGCTGGATTATTTGCGGTTAAAGCCGCGCAACCTGAAACTCGCCAACAGGCCAAACCAATTTTAAGCCAACATATCCCGCAAGAAAGCATTCAGCAATTTATGCTGAAATCTTTTGATGGCCAATCAGCGGAAAAATTTCGCTTTAATTTAACCGCACTTAAACAAAATTATGCCAATATTATGGATTGGCAAACTTGTTTTTACCCCAACCCTACCCTATTTATTAAAGGTGGGCAGTCGGATTATATTCAGCCAGAATATAGTGAGCAGATTTTAGCACAATTTCCGCAAGCCACGTCCTTTACCATTAACGGCAGCGGACATTGGGTACACGCGGAAAAACCAGAAGCTATTATTCGCATTATTCAGCGTTTTTTAGATAGCCAATGACAATCTCACCAATCAAAGGTTGAGGGTTTTAATCAACTATGAATTGTGATATAGTTCGCGGTCATTAGTAGTTGTAGCTTATCATTCTCAATTAGCTACATTTTAACCAGTTCAGTGATTTGAAAAATGGCAAAACAAGATGCAGATTGCATAACCTTAGATCTGTTTGCTAACACACCCAAAGTGGGACGCCCAAAAACAAATCCGCTGACCAGAGAACAGCAGCTCCGTATCAACAAACGCAACCAGCTTAAACGGGATAAATCCTGCGGGTTAAAGCGTGTTGAATTAAAATTACATACGGACATTGTTCAACAATTAGAAGATTTAGCGTCTGTACAGCGTGTTAGTCGTTCAGAGTTAATCGTAACGATTTTACAAGAATATTTTAAATTTCAAGAACATAGGAAATAAAAATGGCTATCGTTGGTTTATTTTATGGTAGTGACACGGGCAATACTGAAAACATTGCACGAATGATTCAAAAACAATTAGGCTCAGAAGTGGTGGATATTCGTGATATCGCCAAAAGCACAAAAGAAGATATCGAAGCCTATGACTTTTTAATGATTGGTATCCCAACTTGGTACTATGGCGAAGCACAGTGCGACTGGGACGATTTTTTCCCAACCTTAGAAGAAATTGACTTCACCGATAAATTAGTGGCCATTTTTGGTTGTGGCGACCAAGAAGACTATGCCGAATATTTCTGCGATGCAATGGGAACGGTACGTAATATTATCGAACCGAAAGGCGCGATTATCGTAGGTCATTGGCCAACAGAAGGTTACACCTTTGAAGTTTCACAAGCATTAGTTGATGAAAACACCTTTGTTGGTTTATGTATTGATGAAGATCGTCAGCCAGAACTCACCACAGAACGTGTTGAGAAATGGACAAAACAAGTTTTTGATGAAATGTGTTTAGCTGAGTTAGTTGAATAACCCACCAAGAGCAAAAGAAAGGAAACATTATGTCTGAAGAAAATATCAAACTTCTTAAAAAAGCGGGGTTAAAAATCACCGAACCACGCTTAACGATTTTAGCGTTAATGCAAGAACATAGTATGTCGCATTTTTCTGCAGAAGATGTTTATAAACTATTGCTTGAACGTGGTGAAGATATTGGCTTAGCCACCGTTTACCGTGTGCTTAATCAATTTGACGAAGCAAATATCCTGATTCGCCATAATTTTGAAGGAAATAAATCTGTTTTTGAACTTGCACCGAGCGAGCATCACGATCACATTATTTGCGTGGATTGTGGCAAAGTGTTTGAATTTAATGATGAAATCATTGAACAACGACAAAAACAAATCAGTGAACAACACGGTATTAAGTTAAAAACCCACAGTTTATATCTTTACGGAAAATGTAGTGATATTGATAACTGTGATGAAAAAGAGAAAAAATAATCTCGTTTTCTCCAAAAACTTACAAAAAAATCACCGCTCTTTGATCTGCTCCCAAAAAGTTGGATATCATCCACGAATTAAGGAGCAGATTTTTTATGAGAAAACATTATTCAACAGAATTTAAACTATGGACGATTTCCTTAGCCTCTGAGAAAGGCATGAGCCTCCATCAGGCAGAGGAATATTGCAGTCTTTCCAACTATCCATAATCAAATTGTGATTTGGTCACTGCTCATTAAAATATGGTATTAATGGGCTAATTCGTCAGCTAGAAGTTATAATATCTTTCGCCAATGATGGATTTGGTGAACCATGAGATTATTGCCTACCAAATCGGGCGGCCACAAAGTTTTGGCTTAGTATCGAAAATACTTAAAGAAGCCTTGTTAAGCGAGTTTCTGGCGCGGTACCGCTGATTTATAACGACTAAGGTTGTCTTATCAACTGGCTGCTTAGTGAGAAATATTGGTGGATGAAAAGGGAGTACCAAAGGCGATTCAGGGTATGAGTTGTAAGGAAAATTGCTATGATAATGCGGTGATAGAAAGTGTTTTAGCATTGTGAAATCAAAATGTTTTTACCCGAATCGTTTTGCTAATGTCCCGGAGCTAAAGGTGGCACTGCAAGTATATTCACTATTATAATGAGCTACGGATTCAACCACATTAAACAAATTGAACTCTGTATAATACAGAGCTCAATATTTAAACTTCCTAGATGTCTAGGATTTGGGATGCAGATCAAAGTGCGGTATTTTTTTTCGTAGATTTTTAGCTGTTATTTCATAGCAATCAATCTCACTTTACAAGGGGTTGCGTCTGTGGTTTGGGTGGAAACTAAGGTGTTTTCCCCTTTCACTTCAGCTTTGGCGCATTGGCTAGCTTGGGTGAGTTGCCATTTGCCTTTTGCCGTTACACTAGAATGCTGTGGTTGAGAAGGGGTTTTACGCCAAGTGCGAGAATAAATGCTCACTTCCACTTGTTTGCCGTCTTTCACTTGATCTTCTTCCGTGCCTTGATAGAAAGCAAAATCAGGGTTCACAATAGATAGATCAAGATAATCCTTGCCTGCTTCGTTGCCTTGTTGAGCCATTGCCATTAGCGGTTGGCTTGCCCCAAGCAATATGCCGCCCACGTCTTTTTGCTCTGCTTCAAAATAGGCATAGCCTTCTTGACCACTACGCTTATCACGCACTGCGTGTAATTTGCTGCTGTGGGATAATTTTTGGTAATCCACTCCTTCATCAGCGTTTGGTGCAATGAGTACGGCATATTCATATTGCCCATTTTCTGGAGCTTTGCCGTGATCTAACACTGCACTAGCAAATTTGCCTTGGGTTGGTTTATCGTTGCGATCGTCAACAGATTCTTGTTCTTGATAACGCACCGTCAATTTTTGCCCTGCGCTCACATAATAGCGGTTGCCCGCAGGATCTGCCAAAGTAACAGGGCCGGATAATTCTTCCACTGTCCCTAAGGTTGCCAATGGTTTTCCATTGATAAACATTGGTTTAAGATCTGCGACATTATGCTGGAACAAGGTGGTTTCCGTTGCGTGCTGTTTGTCATCATTACGAATATCCGATCCTAAGGCGATAATTTGATTATCAAAAAGGAAGTAGGATTTTTTCGCGAACAAGGATTCTTGCTGATATTTGCTATGGCCGCGCAATTTCATTGCATACATACTATTGTTATGCAGATCCGTTCCACCTGCGTAGGTTTCGGTAGAAAGCAGCATTTCTTCCAATCCTGCGGCTGGGAGCTGTGATAATTTGGCTCTTAACTCAGGGTATGGCAGATGAATGGTTGTGGTGCCAGGGAAACGATTCCAGTCCCAACCGTCATAGCGATAGCCACGATCATTGAAATGCTCAGGAATGATTTCTAACGCACCGTAGGACATATAACGTCCATACAGATTGTTTTTTTCGTAGGATTCATTGCCAACTAAATAACGACTAAATCCTCGTGCAATGGCAAGCCAAGAAAGTTTTGGATCATCTTGGTGACGACGCTGAACCACCATCGAGGCGTAATTCATTGCCCAGGCTCCAGTAGGCTCTGCTGCGGCTGGCACACCTTCAAACTCTGCTTTATGTTCAAGCGCGGCATAAATGGCGGCAAAAGTGCGGTTGATTTTTGCCGAATTTTTTTCATCGCCCGCTAAAGCAAACCATTTATAAGGCGCAGAGGCAATGGAGAATTTCCCTGTTGGATGGCGGCCACTAATTACAATAGGGATATGCCCTTCTTTGGTATAAACCCACATTTTATACAACACATCATCAAGACGTTTTTTCGCCTCTTGAGTAAGTGCATAAGGTGTTCCACTAATTGCATAAACAACAGGAGAAAGCCCTGTAAACGCATCTTTTCCATAGGCTGTATAATGCTGTGAATGGTGGAACATTGAACCATCAGGCTTAAACCCACCGGCAACCCCTTGAGATTGTAAAACAGTCGTACTCAACCAATGTGAAAACTGTTTTAACAGCCCAGCACGTTGATTTTCATTCGGTAATAATAAAATACTTTTCAACATCCATTGCAGTTGCGTATTAAGAATATCTACATTCGCTTCTACAATACTGCTATCTGGTTCAAAAATACGTCCAGCCCCACTAAACCACGCCATTGCACCTTGAGCTTGTTCCAGCAATCCTTGCTGAGATAACAAATCTCTCATTAAGAACCAGGCATCAAAAATTTCTCGATTTTGATACCCCATATGGCTCACAATTTGAATACTACTACCTCGTACAAAACCTTGATCAAATAAATAACGGGTGGCGAGTAAGAATTGTGCTTCCAGCTGTTGGCGTTGTTCATCTGTCAGTTTGCCTGTACGCAAGGCTTTTGCACTTTCTAACATCACTTTGCCCAGCTCGCGCATTGACACAGAACTCAGTAGAAACGCTTGATCTTGTTTGCTAAACACCTGTGCGTTCTTCATAAATTTTTGTCGCGCAGGGAAATCCAGCATCGCGCCTTGGATTACGCCATTTTTTTCACTAATATTAAACGCCTGATATTTCTGCAAAATTTGTGAAAAATCCACCGCACTTGGTTTATCTGCAAACACATTTAGCACTTGTTCAAAGCGTTGATAAATGCTTTCGCTTTGCGGATCAGAATGAAAGCTCGTATTAAAATCAAAATGTGGGTAATTTTTGCTTAGCATTCGATCATACATCAGCAAGCCATTCCAGTTTTTATTCACCGCCGTGCTTGCCGCTGGGTTCACAAAATCCGCTTGATAATCTGGAATTGGGTAACGATTATCTACTGGTACGTTGAATAAAAGCTGATCTAAATAAAGCGATCCCGCTTCATCAGGCGCTTGGATCACCAATTTATCTAGGTTTGTTACCTTTTCGCCTTGCATATCACGAAATGGCACGGCAATACCACGCCAGCCGACAAAATCTAAATTAATTTTAAAGGATTTTTTCACCTGGCCATTTTGTTCAAAGGCAAATTGCAAAGGCTGCTTTAAGGCTTTATCGTTATAAAGCCATAGCATAAAGGTCTGCGGTAAAATATCGTCATTTTGTGAAAAATCTAAATTTTGCGCAAAAACCAACCGCCCTTTCGGCTCGAATTGCCAATGCAACGCCTGCTTACCGTCCTTGTAATGCAACGTACTCGGCGCAACCTGTCCATTGGTTACCGTTAAATAAGCTGGTGGCTGTGCATTTTCAAAAAAATCCCACGCATAATTCGCCGCATTAACACTGCCTGCAATAACGCAGGCAGTTAATAGGCTCAGCTTTGGAAATAAGCTCGCTTTCATAGGTTCTCCCTTAGAATAAGAAACGGAAGCCCGTGTAGTATTGGTTTACATATTTATTATGTACATTTACGTTGCTGATATTGCGATCACGCCCAAATTCGATAAAGGTGATCAAGTTTTTGATTGGACGATAATCCAGCCCTAAGGTGTAACCGTGATTTACATTTTCACCACGTTTTTCATAACGGAATTGGCTATAACCTGCAAATTTTGGCGTGATGAAATATTTTGCTGCGAGGAAATGTCTTTTTTCTTTTACTGCATTAGTGTCAAGATAGTTCGCGCGTTGTAGATCTTTTAATTCACCATAGTTATAAGCAACTTCCAAATTACGGTATTTCACTTCACCTGCCACACGCCACGCAGAGCGGTTTACAGCTTTTTCAATCCAAGATTTATTTGCTCCAGTGCTGTCTGGTGCTGAGAATTGGTGGCTATCGTAGTTATCACGAGTGTACCCTGCTCTAAAACGGACACGCCAGTCATCATTTAATTTATTCGTATAATATAACGCAAGCCCATAACCATTTTTTAAGTGCTTAGGTGAGTTATCAACGCCTTTTTCAGATGAACCAAATAAATAATCAGCACCAAACTGGAAACCAGCAAATTCCACGGTTCTGAAATGTGCCCCTTTCTCAGTGGAAGCGGTAAGTGGGTTACGTCCACTTCCCCCTAATTGCCAGTCTCCTAACATAATGGCATCACCATTGGTTGGTAGGCGACCTAAATATAAACGCCCTACGGATTTGTGTTCTACACCAAGATACAGTTGTGCAGTACGCGGCTCGCCAAAGCCTGAATGATTGCTACCGTTAGCATCTTTCCCATTAAAAACAATTCTGGTTTTACCGATCAATCGTAAATCTTCTGTCATTTCTTGTGCAAAGATAAAATCCACTCGCGAACCACGATCTCGCAAGTCTGAGCGTTCTCCTTCCGTATGTGCAAGCATTGGTCTAAATTGCCCGTTGAGCTGCACGCTCGTGCCATCTTTTTTATAAATTTCTACCGCACTTGCTGTGCTTGTTGCTGCGAGAAGTGAAAGCGCAAGAAGAGAAAGTGATTTTTTCATATAGCAATAATCCTTATTATTCATTGTGAAAAGACACCTCAAATTAAATACGATTAATCTGAGCCATTGCGATGTTCAAGCTGGTTAAATACAACACAAAAGTAACTAAAACTGATCATTCGTTATTATGATAGGCAAATATTTCAATGGAGAAAAGCATAATATTTCAAAAACAAGATCAAGATCACAAAAATATTGAAACAATGTTTTGATAGTTATTTTTATGATACCGATCATAAGGATTCTTGGTTTGATTATTCATAATAAAGAAAAAATCATAAGGATCGCCTATGACATTTTCTTTGATCATTATTCTTATTTTATGCGGTATATTGACTAACCTGATGTCAGCCATTTTTGGTATTGGTGGTGGGGTGTTGATGGTGCCGATTTTGCACACGCTTTTTCCGCAAATGCCTATTCAAATGATTTCTGCCACATCGCTGACTATCGTGATGGGATCAGCGTTAATTAATTTATTTTACTTTCATAGACTTAAAATTCAGATCGATAAGAAAAAATTGCTACTTTGGTCGTTAAGTATGATCCTTGGCGTACAGCTTGGATTTCATCTTAGTTTTGAAGTTTCCGACAACGTGATTATTGGGGTATTTGTGATTACGCTAACGGTGCTGGCATTGAAGACGTTTTTACATCAGCGCAATGAGAAAAAGCAACAAACACAGAAAAATGATAGTCTGCGTGGTAGTCTTTTCTGCTTTTTTGGTGGAGGAATCGCTGGAATTACTGGGATCGGCGGCGGTTCGATTATGTCGCCATTAATTAGCCAGTTGCCGAGTGTAAACATTAAAAGTGTAGCGGTTTACACTAACTATATGATGGTGATTGGGGGTATTGGCAACCTGTATGGCTATTTAGCCAAAACGCCCGAGGTAGTGATTCCTCATTCCTTGCAAGTTGGCTATGTGAGCTTCTCTACTGTGTTGATTGTAGTGCTAAGTTCTTTTTTTATGAGTTTTGCCAGTATGAAAATTCGTGGCATTATCAAAGAAGACACGGCGCGCAAATTGCTCGGTATGATCTTACTTTTTATTGCCTGCTATATGCTAATATTGCGCGTAATACAAGGATAAATCTCATAGGATATGAAAATGCTTGAACAGATGAATTTAAAAAATTGTCAATATAATCATTTAGTTGCCCTTGAGAAAGGCACACAAATCTATCGCCAAGGGGATACCGCACAGTCTTTTTATTTTGTCAAAAATGGGCTAATCGGGTTGTATCATACCCTTGAAAATGGCAAAGAAAGCTTGGTCAGAATTTATAAAGCGGAGGATTATTTTGGTTTTCGCACGCTTTTTGGCGATAAAAAATATCACTGCACTGCGAAAGTGCTAATGGAAGCTGAAATAATCAAAATCACGCCGCAAGATGTTGATTTATTCTTTTTAGATAATCCTGAAACCATTCGTTTATTATTCCAAATTTTATCCAATGAATTACGAGATGCGGAAGATCGCCTTGCCAAAAGCGCTTATTTAAAAAGCCTTGATCGAGTGATTGATGGCATTTATTTCTTAAAAGAAAACTTCCCTGAATACCGCTGGACACACCGTGAAATTGGTGAATACGCTGGCTGCGAAACAGAAACCGCTATTCGTATTAGTCGGGATTTGCGTAAAAAAGGGTTGTTATAAGGTATAAAAAACGGCAGCTTTCGCTGCCATTGATTTTTCTATTCTAGTTTACTATTACATCACTTCTTTAAACAAAGAGGGTTCTTCTTTTAACCCGCGATTTTCTTCCGTTTCTGGCTCAAGATCGAGTTTTGCCATAAGCAGTTGATCGCCGTCTTCCTCAGGGTTTTCAGTAACGAGCAATTTATCGCCGTAGAAAATGGAATTTGCCCCTGCCATAAAGCACATTGCTTGCATTTCTTCCGACATTCCTTGACGACCTGCGGATAAACGCACATAGCTTTTTGGCATTACAATGCGAGCCACGGCGATGGTGCGAACAAATTCTGTCCAATCTAATTCTGCCGCTTCTGCCAATGGCGTGCCTTCCACTTTCACTAATTGGTTGATTGGCACAGATTCAGGTTGTGGATCAAGATTCGCAAGGCTGGCGATAAAGGCCGCGCGCTCTTTGCGAGTTTCGTCCATTCCAACAATCCCGCCACAGCAGACTTTTAAGCCAGCTTTACGCACTTTGCCAAGGGTATTAATGCGATCATCAAATTGGCGTGTGCCGATGATTTTTTCGTAATGTTCTGGCGCAGTGTCGATATTATGGTTGTAATAATCTAGCCCAGCTTCTTTCAGATCTTCAGCCATTCCGTCTTGCAATAAGCCAAATGTGCCGCAGGTTTCTAAGCCAAGCGCTTTCACCGCTTTGATAATGGTGGTGATTTTTTCAATATCTTTTGGCTTTGGCCCACGCCACGCCGCCCCCATACAAAAACGGCTTGCGCCACGAGATTTTGCCACTTTCGCCTTTTCCACAATTTCATCAACATCAATCAGTTGCTGATTTTGCACGCCCGTTTGATAACGCGCCGATTGCGGACAATAACCACAATCCTCTGGGCAGCCACCAGTTTTAATCGACATTAAGGTGGAAAGCTGAATCGCGCGCGGATTGAAATTCTCACGATGAACCTGTGCAGCACGGAACACAAGATCTAAAAAAGGCGTTTCAAATAAAGCTTCCACTTTACACACTGACCAGTATTCCAACGTTGGGTGCGGTGTTAAAGAGGGAATTTGAATGTTTGTGGTTGTCATAAATTATCCTTGTTGTAAAAAGTGCGGTCTATTTTAGACTTAAATTTTTAATTCGGGTAATGGTTTATCACTAATCCTACCATTTTCAACCACCAAAAGGCGATCAATTTTTCCTGTTAATTCATCAGGTTGATGCGTCACAATAAGCAAAGTCAAGTTTTTCTGCTGGCATAACTTATCCAATAAATGCAACATTTCTTGGCGTAAATGAGGATCAAGGGCGGAAAAGGGTTCATCAAGCAATAAAATAGGTTTATCGCGCAACAGACAACGCGCCAAGGCGACACGTTGTTTTTGTCCGCCTGAAAGGGCATTAGGCAAGCGATTTAAAAACTCCCCTAATCCCACCGCACTTGCCACTTTCGCCACCTTAGCTTTTTCTAACTCGCTAAGATTTAGACTTGGTTTTAGCCCTAAAGCAATATTCTGCGCTACCGTCAAATGAGTGAACAAATTATTCTCTTGGAACAGCATTGAAACAGGGCGTTGATGAGGGGCGCTAAAGGTGTGATTTTGCCCGTTGAGCCAAATTTCCCCTTTGTCCGCCAATTCAAATCCTGCAATGAGGTTGAGCAAGGTGCTTTTTCCTGCCCCACTCGCCCCTACAATGGCCGCCCGTTGTCCTGCGGGGATATGCAGCTTAAAGTGCATTGGTTGATTGGGGTAATGAAAATAAGTATCCAGTTTAATCATCGTGTTGCCTAAATCATAAAACGAAAGAATGTGGTAAACATACCAAAATGCAAAGATAAAGTGCGGTGCAATTTTTTCAAATTTTATCTTTGCCCTGCCTTTGCGAACGCTCAATCAGCACGAATAATGCGCCACATAACAATAATAAAATCAAGGCGGTAACGCTCGCTTCTTGCATACGATATGAGCCTAATTGCTGATAAAGCAAATACGGCAGAGAGATAAAATCTTGATTGCCGAATAAAGCAATAGCGGTGAAATCTCCCAAAGATAAAGCACAAGCCAAGGCGAAAGCATATCGCATTGGGGTGTTGATAGCTTGCCATTCCACCCATTTCCAGCGTTGCCAACCTTGCACGCCGAGAGATTGGCAAAGGCGATCATATTGCATATTTTGATACATTGGCACAGAAAGCGTGCGGATCACAAAAGGCATCGCCAAAATGCCATTACAAAATGCCACAATCAGCAATAAATGCCACGGCTGAAAATCCATTGCTTGCAAGCGAATAAACAACCCTAGCGCCACCACCAAGGTGGGGATCGCAAGCACGATCATTCCCATATTGCTAATTAAATTGGCGCAATAGCGGTGATGTTGCCAAGCTAAACGGCGAGCCAAAAAGAGCAATGCCATTGAAAATAAAATCGCAAATAGCGCAGAACATAAGGCGATACTTAAAGAATAGCCTAAGGCGCGCCATAACTGGGGATTGGCCGCCACTTTTTGCCACGCTTGCCAATCTAACCCTGCCACCACCATATAAAGCAGTGGGGAAAAGAGAAAAATCAGCACGCTGCTGACACAAAAAACTTGCCAAATTTGCACCGCACTTGTTTGTTTTTCTCGCCAAAAATGACGCAAATTAAGCTGGCTCGGATCTTTGCTGTTAAACAAACTGCTAAGCGCAAGCAGTAGTACGCAAAACCCGCATTGCAATAACGCGAGCATCGCGGCTTTCGGCAAATCAAACTCAAACAAAATGGCTTGATAAATTGCCACTTCTAAGGTGGTGTAAGCCGGACCGCCGCCAAGGGTTAGCACAATGGCAAAACTGGTGAAGCACAGCATAAAAATTAAAGTAAACGCTGGCAAAAACTGTTGGCGTAAGTAAGGTAATTCGATCAAACGGATAAATTGCCAACCACGGATATTTAATTGTGAACTGAGCTGCCGTTGCTGATTGGGAATACTTGAGAGCGCTTGCAAAAATAAACGGCTGGCAAGAGGGATATTAAAAAATAAGTGCGCAATTAAAATGCCACTCAAGCCGTAAATATTAGGTTTCCAATCAATCTCAAGGGTGGAAAGTAAGCTTGCCAACCAGCCTGAATGTCCGTAAATCCCGAGCAAACCTAGCACCGCCACCAAGGCAGGCAACACGAAAGTGAGAGAAAATAATTTTAAAATCAGTGATTTGCCACGGAAATCTTGGTAAAAAAATGCGCGCGCAAAAAACAGCCCAACCAGTACAGATAAAAACGCCGATAAAAAGGCTTGCCCAAAACTAAATGCGATAACGTGACGCACATAGCTATCTTGCCAAAGTGTCGTCCATTGATGATCATTGCCAACATTTAACACCGCACTTAAGGCAAACAGATAAAATGCGCCTAACAGCAAAATCACGCCAATTCCCCCAGCCATTGACGACAAGGGGAATTTTTGCAAGTTACGGCGAATTATTGTGTTAAGCTGGCTTGCCAAGTGTTCGTCCATTGTTTTAATTGCTCTGCATTGACGCCACTACCCAAGGTGGTTTTGCTCTGCTGCGCTTGTTTTAAGGCATCAAAGTGCGGTTCAATTTTTTCATCAATTACGGCAAACATCACATTTTTTTGTGAAATTTGGCTTTGTGCCTGCGGTGAAATCAAAAATTGCATAAAGGCATCTGCACAAGCATTTGGGTGATTTGCCATTCGTGCCGCGGTTTCAATTTGTAATACTTGCCCTTCCGCAAAATCAGTGGCGGCGTAATTGGCATCTTTATCATTTAATAAGTGATAAAGCGGTGATGTGTTATAGCTAAACACTAAATCCGCTTCGCCTTTTAAAAATGCGCCATAGGTTTCCGACCAGCCTTTGCCTACAGTAACGGTGTGGCTAGCGAGTTTTTTCCACGCTGCCGCCACATCATCACCATAAACTTCATTCATTAAGATCACTAAACCACGCCCCACACCACTGGTGCGCGGATCTTGGTAAATGACGCGAAGTTGTTGGTTATCCACTAATTCTTTTAGGCTTTTTGGTGGATTTGGTAATTTTTCTTTATGATAAACAAAGGCATAAGCACCAAAATCATAAGGTAAGAACACCTTGTCTTGCCACTTCACTGGCAAGGAAAGTTGTTCCGTTGGTACGCTATTTTCGGCAAATAATTGTGTTTTTCTTGCTTCCTCAAGCATTGTTTGATCTAAGCCTAGCACAATATCTGCTTTGCTCTTTTTTCCTTCAAGACGAATGCGATTAAACATCACGCCTGTGCTATCAAAAGGCACATAATTTACCTGACATTGCGGGTGAGCTTGCTCAAACAAGGCTTTCACTTTCGGGCCTGCGCCCCAATCTGCGCTAAAGCTATCATAAGTGTAAACTTGCACATTTTGCGGGCTTTGTGCCGCCATAAGGTGGGTACTAAAAAGTGCGGTAAGAAAAGTAAGAGAAAAAGATTTTTTGAATTGCATAGTGTTTCCTTCCATAAAAAACGACCAGCAATATTGACGCAAACAGCAAAGAAATTAGTTTCCTACGTCAGTATTAACTGTATCAGGTTCACGGGTATGATCTCAGCTATCAAGCACCCCGACTAATCTGAGCCTTTAGCTCGGCTTTCAGTGTAGTAATTTTCCGTTGCCAATGCAATCTATGTGTTTAAAAATTCTCAAAATTTCTTTATAGTTAGCAATAAGTTAATCATTCATAAGGATAGGCTATGGCATTTTCTGTTCCCCACCTTGAGGATACCTTGCAAGCACTGGCAGCGAGTTTAATTCAACACTTCCCCGAACAGTATAATGAAGAAATTTACACACAAATTGCTGTGCAGAAAAATGATCCCACGAGCCCGATTGGCAAGTTGGCGCAAGGCATTGCAATGTCTGATTTTGTGGCAGAAACCTTAAAAAAACAACCGCACTTTTTGCACCGATGTTGGCAGCAGATCCCCACTTTAGAAAATAAGGACTATTATCGCCAAGCCTTGCAAGATTTGCTTGAAAGCATCAATGATGATGCCCAACTGTATCGCCAACTGCGTCTGTTTCGCCACCGTGAAATGGCAAAACTGAGCCTGTGTCAAAGCCTAAATCTCGCCACCGTAGAAGCGGTTTTTGTTCGCCTTTCTCAACTGGCAGAAGCCATTATTATCGCTACTCGCGATTGGCTTTATCAGCGCACTTGTGCAGAAATGGGAACGCCAATGGACGCGCACGGTGACCCACAACAACTTTATATTTTAGGAATGGGAAAATTAGGCGGATTTGAACTCAATTTTTCGTCTGATATTGATCTCATTTTCACCTACCCTGCCAATGGGGAAACCCAAGGGGCAAGGCGTTCCATTGAAAATAGCGTGTTTTTCACTCGCCTTGGGCAGCGCCTTATCAACGCCCTTGATCAATATACGCCCGATGGTTTTGTGTATCGCACGGATATGCGTCTACGCCCTTTTGGGGAAGCCGGTGCATTGGCGCTAAGCTTTACCGCGATGGAGCAATATTACCAAGAACAAGGGCGCGATTGGGAACGCTATGCGATGATCAAAGGGCGAATTTTGGGGGCTGATCCGCAAGATCCGAATGTGAAAAACTTGCAAAATTTGCTCCGCCCTTTTGTTTATCGCCGTTATATTGACTTCAGTGTGATTCAAGCGTTACGCGAAATGAAAGGTAAAATTGAGCGAGAAGTGCGCCGCCGCGGTTTAGTGGATAACATTAAACTTAGCGCAGGGGGGATTCGTGAAATTGAATTTATCGTGCAAGTTTTCCAGCTGATTCGTGGTGGTCGTGAAATCAAATTGCAGCAGCATTCTCTGCTTAATCTCTTACCAGAATTAGAAAAATTAGGCCTGCTTAGCCCAAATGAAAAACAAGATTTGCAACAAGCCTATGTGTTTTTACGCCGTGTGGAAAACGTGCTGCAAGCCATTGATGATAAGCAAACGCAACTTTTGCCAGAAAAAGAACTGGATCGCCAACGCCTGATTTTTGCGGTACAACATTACCTTCAATGGAACAATGAAAAACAACCAATCATTGTGGAAAACCATCTCACCAGCTGGGCAGATTTTTATGCGTTATTGCAATCTCACCAACACAAAGTGCGGTCGGTTTTTTCCCAATTAATTGGCGAAGAAAATGATAAGTCCACGCCAGAAAATAGCCAATGGGACGATTTTTTAGAAACGGATCTCAATGATGAAGACATTCAACAGATGTTGCAACAAAATGGCATAAAACTGGAAGAAAATGCACCGCTCTTACAACGCCTTGCTCAGTTCCGCATCGAGCTAGCGCGCCGTCCTATCGGCACAAGGGGGCGTGGTGTATTGGCGCAATTAATGCCAATGTTGCTGACACAAATTTTCCAGCATCAGGCCTATGAAACCTTGCTGCCACGAATGTTGGATATTGTGGACAAAATTCTCACGCGCACCACCTATTTGGAATTATTAGTAGAAAATCCACAGGTGCTAAATCAGCTCATTGAGCTGTGTTCGCAGTCGCAACTGATTGCGCAACAAGTGGCGCGCTACCCGATTTTGCTTGATGAATTGCTAGATCGCAACGCGTTGCTTAATCCTACCCATTTTAGCGAATATCGCAGCGAATTAAAGCAATATCTGCTCCGTTTACCGCAAGATGATGAAGAACAATTTATTGATGCCCTACGTCAATTTAAGCAAAGCACCTTGTTGCGCGTAGCGGCTGCCGACATTTTGGGAGCGTTGCCTGTAATGAAAGTGAGTGATCATCTCACCTATTTAGCGGAAGCCATTATTAATGCGGTGGTGAATTTAGCGTGGCAACAGGTTTCCGCACGTTTTGGCGTGCCAGAGTTTCTCGCTCCGAATGAAAAAGGCTTTTTGGTTGTTGGCTATGGTAAATTGGGCGGGCTTGAGTTGGGCTATAAATCTGATTTGGATTTGGTGTTCTTGTTTGACGGCAGCCAAACCGGGCAAACCCAAGGCGGCAGAAAAGTGATTGATAGCAATCAGTTTTATCTCAAGCTTGCTCAAAAAGTCATCAGCATTTTTAGTATGAATACGAATGCGGGCATTCTTTACGAAGTGGATATTCGCCTACGCCCTTCAGGTGATGCGGGATTGCTTGGCTGTTCATTGAGTGCTTTTGAAAATTATCAGCTGAATGAAGCTTGGACCTGGGAAAAACAAGCCTTGGTGCGCAGCCGTGCGGTTTATGGCGAGCCTGCCTTGCGCCAACGCTTTGAGCAAATTCGCCACAAGGTGCTGACTGCACCACGGGATCTTGAGCAACTCAAGGAAGATGTGAAAGCAATGCGCGAGAAAATGTATCAACATCTCGCCAATAGCAATCCTGATGAATTTAACATTAAAACCGATAAAGGCGGCATTACAGATATTGAATTTATCGCCCAATATTTAGTGCTGACTTATGCGCCGAAATACCCGAGCTTAACCACTTGGTCGGATAACGTGCGGATTTTTGAGTCAATGGCGGAAATTCCTAATACGGAAAACCAAAGTACGGAACACCAAAGTGAAGAAAATACAAGTGCGGTGCTAAATTTTGAAATTTCTGAGCAATTAAAAAATGCCTACACCAGCCTGCGCAACCGCATTCATCAGCTAAATTTACTTGGCTTGCCTGTTGTGGTTAGCCAAGTAGAATTTCAATCTGAACGCCAATTCATTGAAGAAATTTGGCGGACGTTGTTTGATTAGCTACGCATTTTATTGGCTAACTCAACAATTTTCACGATCACCCTTGTGGCGTCCCACATTCCTTCAAGGGTGGTCAATTCTTGCTTGCTATGAAAATTATAGCCGCCAGTAAATAACATTGGACAAGGAATCTGTTTTTCTGCCAATTTCGCACCGAGATAACCTGAGCGAATTGGGGTGAGAATTGGCTCAATATCACATTGTTTCATTGCTAAATCGGCAAGCTGAATAGATTTTGGTTGCTGTTTGATAACTTCGCCCATATTGCCATATTGATCTTCAATGCTTAACTGTGCTTTTTTTCTTAAACGTTTTTTGCGATTAAAATCCACAATCATCATTGCCAAAAATGCTTTACGCTGTTCAAAACTCACCGCATCAAAATCACAAATTAAGTAGCGCATTTCCACTTTCTCAATGTCGCCCGTTAGACTTTCTAAATGGAAAAATCCCTGCTTACGCTCTGTTTTCTCTGGCACTTCTTGCGCTGGTAGCCCCTTTTGAAATTCACAAGCTAAAGTGAGCGCATTACGCATTTTGTCTTTGCCTACGCCAGCTTGAATATTGCGTCCATAAAGGGTTACAGTAGCGGTGGCGACATTAACATTTTCATAACCCAAACTGCCCACACCCTCTCCAGCAAGGCAATATGCCCAATCACAAGTAAATTTCTCAAAAGGAAAATGTTTCATTCCCTGCCCAGTTTCTTTGTCTGGCACAAAGGCAAGGCGAATGTTGCAATGGGAAAGATGATTTTGCTGCAAAATATGAAGTGCGGTCAGAATTTCTGCTATTCCTGCTTTGTTATCTGCCCCTAACAAAGTTTTTCCGTCACCAACCACTAAAGTTTTTCCAATCAATTTTTGCAAAAATGGGTGATATACCGGGCTGATAAATTCTTCCCCTATGCCAAGAGAAATATCACCGCCACGATAATTTTCAATCACTTCAGGCAAGGCGTGTTTGCTGCTACATTGTGGTGAAGTATCAAGCTGGCTAATAAAGCCAATGGTCGGCATTTTAGCGCTAACATTGGAAGGCAAAAATGCGGTGAGAATACCTTGTTTCGTTAATTCAATTTGTTGCAAACCGAGTGCAGAAAGCTCTTGTTGCAGAAATTTAGCCAACTTTGCCTGCCCAGTGGAGCTAGGAATAGGCTTGGTATTAAATTTCCCTTGCGTGTCAAAACTCACATAGTTCAAAAAACGTTCTAATAATCCTTCTTGATATTGTGTGCTGTTTTCCATAATCATCTTTTCGTTTGCAAAAAATCGTTGCGTTTTATTCTAACTAGACGCTTAACTTGAGGTATTGATATATAACAAAATTCAACGCAATTTTTTTAGTCAAAATATGATTAATTGCTTTTCATTATGGGGCGTTCGCTATATCATTAGCACTTATTTCTATACATTGATTGTTCAACCAATTTTCTTAGGGAGAAAACCAAAGCTAGTGGAAAATTCAGTTCAAACCAAGCCGATTATTGAGCTTCGTTCTTTAACCAAATCTTATGGCGACAAAACGATTATTAATGGTTTAAATCTTACCATTAACAATGGCGAATTTTTGACAATTTTAGGGCCATCAGGCTGTGGTAAAACCACGGTGTTACGCTTGATTGCAGGATTAGAAGATCCTAACGGCGGTAAAATTATTCTGGACGGTCAGGATATTACTGATGTGCCAGCAGAACGCCGTTTTGTGAATACGGTATTCCAAAGTTATGCCCTGTTCCCGCATATGACGATTTTTGAAAACGTGGCTTTCGGTTTGCGTATGCAGAAAGTGCCAAATGCGGAAATTAAACCGCGCGTAATGGAAGCCTTGCGTATGGTTCGTTTAGAAGAAATGGCGGATCGCAAGCCTAATCAGCTTTCTGGTGGTCAGCAACAACGTATTGCCATTGCAAGAGCGGTGGTAAATAAGCCAAAAGTGTTGTTATTAGACGAATCGCTTTCCGCATTGGATTATAAATTGCGTAAAGAAATGCAAAATGAACTGAAAGCCTTGCAACGTCAATTAGGCATTACCTTTATTTTCGTTACCCACGATCAAGAAGAAGCTTTAACAATGTCTGATCGTATTATCGTGATGAACAAAGGGAATATTGAGCAAGATGGTACACCACGCGAAATTTACGAAGAGCCGAAGAATTTATTCGTGGCGCGTTTCATTGGCGAAATTAATGTTTTCAACGCTAAAGTGATTGAGCGCGTGAGCGAAAAAACCGTAAAAGCCAACGTGGAAGGCCGTATTTGTGAGATCTATACGGATTTACCAGTTCAACCTGATCAGCATTTGAAAGTGCTTTTACGCCCTGAAGATATTGTGATTGAAGAATTAGACGAAAATGAGCAATCCAAGGCCATTATCGGACACGTTTCTGATCGTAACTATAAAGGTATGACGTTGGAATCTAGCATTATTCTTGATCATAACAATATGAAAGTGTTAGTTAGCGAATTCTTCAATGAAGATGATCCGCACATTGATCACTCCGTAGGACAAAAAGTTGCCCTAACTTGGCACGAAGGCTGGGAGGTTGTGTTAGACGATGAAGACAGCTAATTCTGGATTTCAAAAAATCACCATTACCACCATTTTTGCGTGGTTAATTTTCTTTGTGCTTGCGCCAAACTTATTGGTGCTTGCGGTGAGTTTTTTAACCCGTGATAGCAGTGATTTTTATGCCTTACCATTTACCATTGAGAACTACACGCGTTTATTTGAACCGCTGTATGCGCAAGTGGTGTGGAATTCTCTTTATATGTCGGGCATTGCGACCATTATTTGTTTAATCATTGGCTACCCTTTTGCCTTTATGATTAGCAAAATTAAGGAAAAATATCGCCCGATTTTGCTCTTTTTAGTGGTATTGCCATTCTGGACGAACTCATTAATTCGTATTTACGGAATGAAAATTTTCCTTGGTGTAAAAGGGATTTTAAACAGCACCTTGCTTACCCTTGGCATTATTAATGAACCAATTCGTATTCTTAATACGGAAGCGGCGGTGATTATTGGTTTAGTCTATCTATTATTGCCATTTATGATTTTGCCATTGTATGCAGCCATTGAAAAGTTAGATTACCGCTTATTAGAAGCAGCGAAAGATTTAGGCGCGAACAGTTTCCAACGCTTTGTTAAAGTGATTATTCCACTCACAATGCCAGGCATTATTGCAGGCTGTTTATTAGTGTTATTACCTGCAATGGGAATGTTCTATGTGGCGGACTTACTCGGCGGTGCGAAAGTATTGCTTGTGGGTAATGTAATCAAGAGTGAATTCTTAATTTCTCGCAACTGGCCATTTGGATCAGCGATTAGCATTGGTTTGACTATTTTGATGGCGTTACTCATTTTTGTATATTACAAAGCAAGTAAATTAATGAATAAGAAAATGGAGTTGGAATAATGAGCCGTTTACTACGTAATGTTTTTATGTTGGTGGTGTACGCTTATTTGTATATCCCAATTATCATTTTGGTGACCAATTCGTTTAATGCAGATCGCTACGGATTAAGCTGGAAAGGCTTTAGCTGGAATTGGTATGAGCGTTTATTTAACAATGATACCCTAATTCAAGCCGCGTTCCACTCTGTAACTATCGCCTTTTTTGCGGCCACTTTTTCCACTATTTTGGGTGGCTTAACGGCGATCGCCTTGTATCGCTATCGTTTCCGCGGTAAACAGGCGGTGAGCGGAATGTTGTTTATCGTAATGATGTCGCCGGATATTGTAATGGCAGTGTCTTTGCTTGCCTTATTTATGATCGTTGGTATCTCACTCGGATTTTGGTCATTGCTTTTAGCGCATATCACTTTCTGTCTGCCTTATGTTGTAGTAAGCGTGTTCTCTCGCTTGAAAGGATTTGACGCAAAAATGCTTGAAGCAGCGAAAGATTTAGGCGCAAGTGAAGTAACCATTTTGCGTAAAATTATTTTGCCACTGGCACTTCCTGCCATTGTTTCAGGCTGGTTATTAAGCTTTACTATCTCTCTTGATGATGTAGTGGTGTCTTCTTTCGTAAGTGGCGTAAGCTACGAAATTTTACCACTGAAAATTTTCTCATTGGTAAAAACAGGGGTAACGCCTGAAGTTAACGCCCTAGCCACCATTATGATTATTTTCTCTCTTGCTTTAGTGGTATTAAGCCAAGTTGTGGCGAAAAAAGATAAATAGCCCAAATGGGAAAATAATACTTCACAAATAAGCATAGACAAAATAGAATACGCCTTGACGCTGTCAAGGCGTTTTTTTATTCATATTTTGCCAAAACAAAATATGCCCCTAACCCTCTTAACAGGAGAATGATAGAAATGAAAAAATTTGCAGGTCTTTTCACAGCCGGAATGATCGCAGTTACTTTAACAGCTTGTAATGATAAAGAAACAAAGAATGCGGACACCAAAGCACCAGCTAACGATACCGTATATCTTTACACTTGGACAGAATATGTTCCAGATGGTTTATTAGACGAATTTACCAAAGAAACTGGCATCAAAGTCATTGTTTCAAGCCTTGAATCTAACGAAACAATGTACGCGAAATTAAAAACACAAGGTGAAGCCGGCGGTTACGATGTTATCGCACCTTCAAACTACTTTGTGTCAAAAATGGCACGTGAAGGTATGTTAATGCCATTAGATCACAGCAAATTACCTGTTATCAAAGAATTAAACCCAGATTGGTTAGACAAACCTTACGATAAAGGCAACAAATATTCTTTACCACAATTATTAGGTGCGCCGGGTATTGCCTATAACACCAATGATTACAAAGGTTCTGACTTCACCTCTTGGGGCGATTTATGGAAACCTGAATTTGCAGGTAAAGTACAATTACTTGATGACGCGCGTGAAGTGTTCAACATTGCCCTATTAAAATTAGGTCAAGATCCAAATACTCAAGATCCAGCAATCATCAAACAAGCTTACGAAGAGTTATTAAAATTACGTCCAAACGTGCTTTCTTTCAACTCTGACAACCCAGCTAACTCATTCATCTCAGGTGAAGTGAACGTGGGTCAATTATGGAATGGTTCTGTGCGTATTGCGAAAAAAGAAAATGCACCTTTAGATATGGTATTCCCGAAAGAAGGCCCTGTGCTTTGGGTTGATACCCTTGCAATTCCTGCAACAGCGAAAAATCCAGATGGCGCGCACAAACTTATTAACTATATGTTAGGTGCGAAAACAGCAGCGAAATTAACAGAAGAAATTGGCTACCCAACATCAAATGTTGAAGCGTTAAAATTACTTCCAGATGAAATTACTAAAGATCCTGCTATCTACCCAACACAAGAAGTGTTACAGAGCAGCTACTGGCAAGATGACGTTGGCGATGCTGTTCAGTACTATGAAGAGTATTACCAAAAATTAAAAGCAGCGAAATAATTTCTTGCACAAATAAACCTCGCTAAATGCGAGGTTTATTTTTTCCTATATTCAAAAACTTATTAAAATTCCACCGCACTTATTCTTTTTTATTGCTGAATAGAATAGTTTAGCTCAGTTAAAATAACGCTGATAAAAATAATTTCTTATAATCATTTTTTAATTTTTATATGGTAATAATTACATAACTATAATTGAATAC